>JABCZC010000004.1 GCA_013289875.1 Acidobacteriota bacterium
TTGCGCAATGCGCAGGTAAATTGTGCTTCGCGACAGCCCCGTGCTTGTCTTGATCGCGGGAAGTCGCAGTATTGTATGCGTCATCTTCAAACCTCTCTGAGCGATATAGGAGCGCTCTAGACGCAACGTAGCTGGGCGATTTGGGCGATAAAAATCCCGGACAGCTGAGAATGATCGCTAGAAATCAATGGGTTGCGAGTGAGAGGATAGTCGCACAGGGATCGCGCCGATATGCATTCGGCCGCGGGAAGCGGCGAAAAACAGCGCGTTATCAGGTGCCCACTGTGGGCGCAAAAATTTCGCCCAACTTTTTTACTTCTTCATGTGCTTGCGAATGGTTTCTGCCCTGGCGCCCTTGGCAATCTCCAACCTAGCAATCTGCCGCGAATACCAAACATCGGATTCTTCCGGGCGTTTCTTTTTCAAGGCCAGGTATGCCCTCCGCCAGCTCTTGTACATGCCTTGGGTGTTGATTTTGCGCGCTTCTCGGCGGGCATTGTTCGGCTTGTAACGGTTATCCCCCGGAGTTTCGGCATTCACTGGCTGGGGGACTGGTGCCGTCATTCCTGGAGAGTTCGGCCGACTCACGTTGCTATCAGCGGCGCCGTTCTCCACCGGTTTGGGCTGCTTTGCCAATTCCACGGCTGCCTGTCCCGCCACTCTGTTCAGCTGAATTTCAAGATGCAGAACGTAGTTTTCAGCAAAGGCTTTGCGCAGACTCAAGCTGGTCGGTGAATCAAGTCGTTCCCAATCCGCTCCGGCCATATAGGGCTGAAACCGCGAAGGCTTCATGATAAGCAGACGCGGTGCCTGCCATTTGGTCCAGAAGATTTGCTCCTCGACATCCTCGTTCGGGTCATATATCTGTTTGTCGCACACGTCTCTGACCCAGATGTCTATCTGGTGATTGTGGGACCGAATCATATGCTTTGTTTGTGAGGCCGCCCATTCCAGATGCGAATTACCTAAGCGCTTTTCGTTTGCTCGACCAATCCCCGCCAATTCCTTGAAGATGATGAGAGCCTCTATGCCCACCCCGTCAAGATAGAGGTCGTAGAATCCTTTGAAGATCGCCGGTAGGGTGCCCTGTTTAATCAAATCGTGAAAATGCTGGGTTGCAGCGGGGCCAACCCTCGCTTTGATGTGCATGAGGTAGTTGATATATTCCTTGGCTGGATTGTCTACTGCCTCATTGTGAAGCAGGGAGTAACAGAAAGCCTTCGTGGTTATCCAGCAACCCCAATGAGCATCATCGAAAGACTTCCTTAAAGCCTTAACCGCCGGGACCAAATCCGCGGGGACGTTCTTGTCCCACTTTTCGGCATTCTCGTACAGCTCCGACAATTCCAAAAATCGTTTGCCCATAACCTCCAGCGCGAGAGCAGGTGGTTCGCCATCAGAGCCCGTCGGCTCTTACTGTACACTGCTGTACTATTCTGAATGCAAGCGATTCAAAGGGATGATGTCACGATGGTAATCGGGCGTTTTTCGCGCTCGAGCGTCAGCGTGTGACTTTGTCCCGGTTGAGACAATGGGTAGCGGCTCGCACGCGCGCTAGCATGTTGCGTGAGATACGTTACCTCAATTCACCGTAAGGGAGACCGTGGCGGATTGCTGGATCGAGCTTAACCTGTATAGTTACGCGACAAATAACCCTCTGAGCCGAATCGACATAGGAGGGCACTGTGATTTCGGCAACGAAAGTTCACATTGCGGGCCGGGTTCTCTGCTGGATGCTATGAAGGCCGATATGGGTGCAGAAAGCACCGGGCAGATGATGAATCAGGGCGCATGGCTAGACTCTGAAGATCATGACCCATTCCAGTACACCTATGAAGGGCGAAACTATGCTACTTGGGATGACTGGGCGAGTTACTTGATCTCAACGCCAGGTGCCTATGCCGAAGCGACCAAATCGTTTCAAGATGCCACGAAGGACATTCAGTATCAGAAAATTCTGGACGCAGCTGCAAATGCGCCCGCAGGATCGGCGGCTAGTACGGCGAGCGGGATTACAGAGAATGGGGCTTTTCTTGAAGGGGGGCACTGGAACTTTCCGCTTCCATCAGGTATCGATCCTCGAAACGGAGCTGACGAGTTAAGAGTGCAAGGATCTGGGCTTCATTTCCCCAAAGATGACCCTAATCATCCAGGTGTATTTGTTCACGACGATACCGCCAACCCAACTCCGAAATGGCACGGATGGAACTTGGCCACCCATTTTTTTATTGATGTTCTTGGGGGCCACACGCTTTTTTCCGATGGATTTACATTTTAGATCGCGAATGAGATTCCAAATTATCTTCGTCATATTGGCCACGGGCTGGGGCCTAAAGTCGATGGCAGTAGTTAAACACTCCACTGAGACCCCTCCAGCTCAGTGGACGAAGAGTTTAGACATATGTCATCTCGACGATCATGGTCGCCTCGGTTTGGAAGGGATTGCTGCGCTAAGCTCGAGGGAATTGGTGGCATATTGCGTCACTAGAAACTCAAATCCTAACGCTCTTAGTAGCAGAGAGCAGACGCGAGAGTCGGATCCCTATCAGCTAAACGCCCTGTTTTTCGATTCGAGCGATGGCCAACTTCTATCGACCAAGACGTGGCCGACCCGCGCCGGGACACAATCAGATATCTTCCCGGCCGGCGACAAACTGTTCCTGCTCGTCGCTGGCGACTCAGTAAGTCTGGTTGATCTAAAGACGCTCTCCACGATCAGGACACTACAGATCCCAAGCTCAAAAGGTGGATGTGAAAGAAGGCAAGTGATCGCTTCCATCGATGGGGCTACGTTTGCGGCTTCTCAAATCTGCCATGTTGCACCTGTTGGGTATGTTTCTGAGATCGCCCTTTATTCAACCGCTGACTTCCACACAATCGAGACATTGAAGACCCAGGGACGCAATTACTATGCTGTGAATAATGATCAGATTATTCGCTGGTCTACCGAGAATAAGGGCCTCACGCACAATCTATATGTTTACTCCCCAGAGGCTGGAGAAACAACCCTTCACAGTCAGTATTTAGTCTCCCAGAGTCTTTTCCTTAGTGCAAAGGAGGTGTTCTGTTGTCGAGACAGCACATGGCTGGGTGTCCTGAGACTTGATGGTCACGCAAAAGCCTACCGTGACGCCGATCCCAAAGAGCCTGATAATCCGAAGGTTCTTGCAGATCAGATCTTCGCATCGAGATCAGGTCAGAGGCTCGGCGCTCTTATCTTCCACGTCCCCTGGGCCGGCGCTTTCCGTTGGGAGTGCGACGTATTTGACCACGATCTCTTGCCGCTGCTGAGGGTCGCCGTGCCCGTCTACCACCATGATGTCACCGCGGCATTGTCACCGGATGACAAGTATCTCTTCGTCCTTAGAGATGACAATGTATCTGCCTACTCTATACCGCAATCATCGAATCCCTGAGGGATGTGTGCCTGCGACGCACTTCACCGGCAAACAACGTGACGCCGAGAGCGGGCTGGACTACTTCGGCGCTCGCTACTATGCAAGTTCAATGGGGCGATTCCTCAGCCCAGACTGGTCAGCGACAGCAAAACCAGGGCCGTACGCAAATTTCGAATACCCGCAGACACTCAATCTCTACAGCTATGCAGGCAATAACCCTCTATCCAAAACGGACCCGAACGGCCATTGTACGAACGGCGGCCAACAGAAGGGCTTTTGGTGGTGCCTGTTCAACGATTCAGATCAGGACGCAGCTCGGGCCCGCCAGCAACTTGCTGCGTATAAGAACATCTCGATTAACGGCAAAACTCCGGCAGATGCAGCGAAGGGTTTAAGCAACACTCAGACAGTCCTCTTGGAACGCTCTGTTTTTAATTACATATCGTCTCAGGCGATGAGTACGCCTGGGATGATGCTCGGGCTGGCACTCGTTCCTGGTGGAGCGGAGGAATTAGTACCTGCGGGGTAGGTGCGGCAAGTGAAGCGGCCGGAGTCGCAGGGCAAACTGCGGGTGATCTCGCCCAAACGCCTGGTGGTAGGGTTTTTAGTGCCCACTATCTTAACGATACCGGACCCATTAGAAATATTCCGGGTAGTGTAGTGGATGAAACGATTCGAATACAAGATTGGCGAGATATTCGGCAAGATCAAGAACAAGATCCAGAGCGGCTACAACCTGCGCGAGATCCATCGAGCGGATCCCTGGGTTCGAGCATCGCCAAAGAAGGTTGAGACGATCCAGTCAGGCGCTTTGATGGATCGGGATGACTTCAGCCCCAGCTTTCAACTTGTCGAGATAGTCCGCCCACTGCTGCATCATCTTCCGCCGCTCGGGCAGATGCGCCGTTCGGTTGTAGGCGCGTCCGTTGGGATCCCGTACGGCGTGAGCCAATTGATGTTCGATCAAATCGGGACGGACCGTTAGCACTTCGTCAAGGATTGTGCGCGCGACCGCCCGGAAGCCGTGCCCGGTCATCTCCTCCTTGCCGATGCCCATGCGCCGCATGGCCGCGAGAATGGCGTTGTCACTCATCGGACGCCTGTTTGTCCGCGCCCCCGGAAAGACAAAGCGGCCACTGCCGGTAAGTGGTTGCAGTTCGCGCAAGATTTCCACCGCCTGTCGGGAAAGCGGGACGACATGCGGAGTGTTGGTCTTGGTCACGACGTAGCGCCATTCTGCCGTATCTAGGTCGAAGTCCTTCCATTCGGCTATGCGCAGTTCGCCTGGACGAACAAACACGAGAGGAGCTAGGCGAAGAGCGCATTGCACCGTGAGCATGCCTTCATAGCCGTCCATCGCGCGTAGAATTCCCGCAAGCTGTTTCGGTTCCGTTGTTGCCGCGAAGTGTTTTCCCTTGACCGGGGACAAGGCACCACGCAGATCGCCGGAGGGGTCGCGCTCGCAACGTCCCGTAGCCACAGCATAGCGGAATATCTGACCGCAGTTGCCCAGCGCGCGATGTGCCGTGTCAAGCGCGCCCCGACCCTCAATCCGGCGCACCACGGCCAGCAACTCCGGGGCGGTAACTTCCGAGATCGGTCGTCCGCCAATCCACGGAAAGATGTCGCGCTCGAAGCGCCGCAGAATGCGATCGCCGTGGTTTGCGGCCCAGGTAGCTCCGTATTTGGCGAACCACTCCCGCGCCACCACCTCGAAACTATTGAACGCACGGTCGGCTTGTGCTGACTTCGTTGCCTTGCGGTTTTCGCTGGGGTCAACGCCATCGGCCAGCAGCTTGCGCGATGCATCGCGACGGTCGCGGGCGTCTTTCAAACCCACGTCGGGATAGACGCCAAGGGACAGGCGTTTTTCCTTGCCGCCAAACCGGTATTTCAGTCGCCACCATTTGCCGCCGGCCGGTGAGACTTCAAGATACAACCCGCGCTCATCGAACAGCTTCACCGGCTTCTTGCCTGGCTTGGCATTGCGGATCTCGGTATTGGTCAGAGACATTAGGGGGCAACTCCTTGCAGTGGCAACACTCTTGCCCCCAATGTTGCCCCCAGTTGCCCCCGGATGTCAATGGACAAGTTTGTCTCTTTCCGGATAAAAAACTAAAAGCAAACCAAGCATTTACCGTGACTTTCGGATGTTGTCGGATTTACTCGGATAATGAAGTGGTGGCCAGAGACGGGATCGAACCGCCGACGCCGGCCTTTTCAGGGCCGCGCTCTACCACTGAGCTATCTGGCCTTGGCGTGAATCCAAGGGCGATCGGAAGGACCGCTCACGGGGGTGTCTGAAGCTGCGGTGGACCGGAACAGGAAGACTGCCAGCAACTGCTATCGTCAAACAACCTCTGCCAGTATAACAAACCGCGGCCTGACCCTGTGGCTTCTCCCATGAATGTTGCGGCCGCGCTCTTCGAGCGAGGATGCCTGTGGGTCCGATGCCATACACTGGGGGACACGGAATTCCTCGAGGATTGCTCTTGATGATTCGTAGCTTACGTCACTGGCCGCTTTTTCCGATCCTGATCGCTTCCTTTTTTTTCGCCGTCCCGCGCCCTGTCGACGCGCAAAAAGCCGCTGCCCAGAAGGCGCCCGCGCAGAAACTCCCCGTGCAAAAGCCGCCCGCCGTCGCCCTATCCCCGTCGAGCGCCGAAGTGCGGACGGCAAGAGCCTTTGACGACGCCAGGAAACAGGGTCCGGAGGCGCTGCGTGCATTTCTCTATCGCATGCCCAAGGGCGCAGATCTTCACAGCCATCTTTCGGGTGCGATCTACGCCGAGTCGTGGATTCGCGCGGCCGGTGAAGACCATCTCTGCGTAGATACAAAGACGCTAGCCTTTGCCAAGCCGAACGGCGTGAATAACGATCTCGCCGTCTGCAAAACCGGCGAAGTGCCGGCGAGCACCGTGCCGCAGAATCAGCATCTTTACGACGATCTTATCGACGCTTTCTCCATGCGCACATTCGTGCCGGTTTCAGCCGATTCCGGCCACGATCATTTCTTCGCGACGTTCGACAAGTTTGGCGGCACCGATAAACGGCACATGGGCGAGTGGCTGGATGAGGTAGCCACGAGGGCGGCGGCGCAGAACGAGCAGTATCTGGAACTGATGGACACGCCCGATTTCAGGCCGGCGGCAGCCATTGCTGCCCGCATCGGTTACAACCCGAACTTTGTCGAATACCACGAGAAACTCCTGTCGTCAGGAATCAAAGAGAGCATCCCGACCATCAGCGCGGCCATCGACCGTGCCGAGGACGATCGCAAAACACGCGAGCACTGCGGTCAGCCCGACGCCCAGCCGGCCTGCGGCGTCAAGATTCGATTCATCTATCAGATTTTGCGTGGCCTGCCGCCCGAAGTCGTCTTCGCGCAGGTCGTGCTGGGCTTCGAAACTGCGGTTGCCGACACGCGTTTTGTCGGCATGAACTTTGTGCAGCCCGAAGACGGCTACATCGCCATGCGCGATTACCGTCTGCAGATGCAGATGCTCGATGCCGTGCATGGCTCTTATCCGCAAGTGCACATCAGCCTCCATGCCGGAGAGCTCGCACCGGGCATGGTGCCGCCGGAAGGCCTGACCTTCCACATCCGTCTGGCGGTGGAACAGGGCGAGGCGGAGCGGATCGGACATGGCGTGGACGTGATGTACGAGGATCGTCCCTATGAGCTGCTGAAGGAAATGTCTGTCAAGCACGTGATGGTCGAGGTCAATCTCACCAGCAACGACGTAATTCTGAATATGAAAGGCGACGACCATCCCTTCGAGCTGTATCGCAGATACGGTGTTCCCGTCGCGCTGTCTACCGACGACGAAGGCGTATCGCGCATCGACCTTACGCACGAATATGTGCGCGCTGCGGTTACATATCCACTGAGTTATCGGGATTTGAAAAAAATTGCGCGGACCAGTCTGGAGCACAGCTTTCTGCCGGGCGGAAGCGTGTGGCAGCAGGCAACCCCCGAGACGCTCGACAAGCCGGTTCCGGCCTGCGCCGGGCAGTTGGGACAGGACACTCCTGCCGGGGAGTGCGCCGACCTGGTATCAGGAAGCGAAAAAGCGCAGCAACAGTGGGAACTCGAACGCAGGTTTCATGCGTTTGAGGCAAGCTATTGAAGCATGCGCATCGTCTTCTCGACCTTCGGAACCTTCGGTGACGTCAATCCTCTGATCGCGCTGGCTCTTGAATTGAAGCGGCGCGGGCATTCGCCGGTGCTGGCTATTCCCGGAATGTTTCGCGAAAAGATCGAGCCCCTGGGCATCGAATTCGCCTCGGTGCGCCCCAACCAGGATGCTAATGACAAGCGCATGGTCGAAATGATCTGGGATATCAAGAAGGGAACTGAGCGCGGCCTGCGCGAGTTTCTCTTTCCGGCCATCCGCGACAGCTACACTGATCTGCTCGCCGCTGTCAGCGCCGGAGGCGGAGCCGATCTCCTGGTCACCGGCGAGCTTGCCTATGCCGGCCCCATCGTCGCGGAGAAGACAGGCATCCCCTGGGCCTCCTACGTTCTCGCCCCGCTTTCATTCTTTTCCGGATACGACCCCCCCGTCCTGCCTCCGTATCCCATTTTGTCGAAGGTGCCATCGCTCGTGCCCAGGATCGGCCGTCTGGTGCCGCGTTTCGCGCGGGTGGTCACCCGAAAATGGTCTGAGCCGCTCTACGCGCTGCGCCGAGAGCTCGGTCTGCCCCAGGGCGAGAATCCCATCTTCGACGCCAAGCATTCTCCGCAGCTGGTGCTGGCGCTCTTCTCGCATGTCCTCGGCGATCCTCAGCCCGACTGGCCGCCGAACACCCTCATCACCGGATTCGCCTTCTACGATGGCGATGCAGGCAAGACTAATCTGGCCTCCGAGCTCGAGAAATTCCTCACCGCCGGTCCGCCTCCCCTGGTCTTTACACTGGGCTCGGCTGCGGTCATGGCCGCCGGAGATTTTTACGAGCAAAGCGCAAAGGCCGTTGAGTTACTGGGCGAACGCGCGATTCTCCTGGTCGGCAATGAGCCGCATAACCGCCCCAGTCGTGTTCTTTCTGACAAAATCTGCGTCGCGTCGTATGCGCCGTTCTCCAAGGTATTTCTACGGGCGTCCGCGATCGTTCATCAGGGTGGAGTGGGAACGACAGCC
Source organism: Acidobacteriota bacterium (assembly GCA_013289875.1). Taxonomy (GTDB): domain Bacteria; phylum Acidobacteriota; class Terriglobia; order Terriglobales; family Acidobacteriaceae; genus Silvibacterium. The sequence continues at coordinate 8,540 of JABCZC010000004.1, forward strand.
CAGGCGCTCAAGGCCGGGCGGCCCATGCTGGTGATGCCCTATAGCCACGATCAGCCGGACAATGCGCGGCGAGTGCGGCACCTGGGAGTAGCCAAGGTCATTCAGCGCAAGGAGTATGTCGCGGAGAAAGCAGCAGAGAAAATCAGAAACCTGCTCGAAGACGCGACGTATGGTCAGCGCGCCGCTGAGGTCGCGCGCGTGATCGCGCAGGAAGACGGCGTAGCAACAGCCTGCAATGCTCTCGAACGCATGGCAAACGCGAGAACCTGATCCTGGGAATCAGAGCCAAGGCGCAGATACAACAAGGACGAGCCTGAGGCCCGCCCTCGCTGTTCAGCTTGCTACCGTTTTTAAACTGTCTGCGTCAATTACAAAGGCTGGACGTCGGATGCTTGCCAGCCTTTCGGCCCCTTAACAACGTTGAACTGGACGGCTTGACCTTCTTGCAGACTCTTGAAGCCATTTGAACTGATGGCCGAATAGTGCACGAAGACATCTTCCCCATTCTGGCGAGAAATGAAGCCGAAGCCCTTCGCGTCGTTAAACCATTTCACAGTGCCTTGTTCCATTTTGATGCTTTTTCCTGAATTGAATTGCGCTGGAGTGAATCGGACCCAAACTGGCAGATTCTTGCTGGACGGCAGGACTGCTATTACCCGGTTCGGTTCTAACGCCCCTTCAGTCTAGCAGAATTCCCAGACACATCGGAAAATATCCTCAAATTTAGAACAGGTTAGCGAAAATAGCCCCGCGCCGATGCCGACGGCCGCTGACGTGTATTCTGTTGGCTTCATGAAGTCTGACATCGCCCGCAACCTGCTCCCCGACCCCTTCACCGATCTGTTGGCCCAGGCCCTGAACCGTCTGAAGATGGAATTTGCGGCTCTTCCCGCCACCCGCTCTGAGGGAGGAATGCTCTCTGAAGACATTCCCGCAATGGCCGCAGTACTTGAAGAAACGGCGCGCCGCATGGGCGACAATTATCCCTACTTTCACCCTCTCTATGCTGGACAGATGCTCAAGCCGCCTCATCCGATCGCGCGCGCGGCCTATGCCATGGCCTCATGGCTCAATCCCAACAACCACGCCCTTGATGGCGGCCGCGCCAGCTCCCATATGGAGACCGAGGCAGTCGCAGAAATCGCGTCGATGTTTGGCTGGGATGAGCATCTTGGCCACCTGACCAGTGGAGGCACCTTCGCCAACCTGGAAGCCTTGTGGGTAGCGGGGCAACTCGCTCCCGGTAAGACGATTATTGCCTCCGAGCAGGCGCATTACACGCATGCGCGCATCAGCGCTGTGCTCAAGCTGCCCTTTCAGAGCATCGCAGCAGATGCCTGCGGCCGCATGAATCTTGACGCGCTCGAAGAGGCGCTCGGTCACGGCGACGTAGGCACCGTGGTGGCGACAACAGGAACGACGGCGCTGGGTGCGGTCGATCCCCTGGATAAAATTCTCGAGCTGCGCAGCCGCTATGGCTTCCGCCTGCATGTGGACGCAGCTTACGGCGGCTACTTCAAACTGGCGTCGAATCTCGACGCAGACGCCACTCGAGCCTTCGCTGGCATCGCCGAAGCTGACTCCATCGTCGTCGACCCCCATAAACACGGCCTGCAACCATATGGCTGCGGCTGCGTTCTTTTCCGCGATCCGCAAATCGGTCGTTTTTACAAGCACGACTCGCCTTATACCTATTTCACCTCTGCCGAACTCCACCTGGGCGAAATCAGCCTGGAGTGCTCCCGCGCCGGAGCCTCGGCTGTGGCACTCTGGACTACGCAACGGCTGCTGCCGCTTATTTCGGGAGGGGAATTCGCGCAGGGCCTCGAACATTCCATCCAGGCGGCCCGCGCATTATTTGCGAAGATCGAGTCGGACCGCCGATTTATCCCGGGTCCAAAGCCGGAGCTGGACATTCTCGTGTGGGCCATGAAGGCGCCAACGATGGAAGAGTCCTCCCGCCTGTCGCAGCAGGTTTTCGATCGAGCCGCAAAGCAGGACCTCCACCTGGCCCTGGTGCAGTTGCCGGTTGCATTTCTCAGGCCCGCAACAGGACCCGGCTGTGCTGACTGGCCCGACGCCCGGGACAATGCCAAAGTCACATGCCTGCGCTCCGTGCTCATGAAACCCGAGCACCTCGCGTGGGTGGACGAAATCTGGAAGCGGCTGGATCGCGCCGCAGCATGATTCCCGGATCGCGCGTGACGAATGCGAGGGTGTCGAATGACACTGGCAATCGCTTATGAGCGGCTGCTATACTGCGGGCGATTTCACGAGGTTGGCGTGAACGCTCCGGGTTTGGTGCGCCTCGTTCTGAAAGCGGATACATTCACGGTGGATGTGCTGCCCGCACTCGGTGGGAAAATCGCGTCGATACGGAAGAATGGGATCGAGCTCTTGCAACAGCCTCTACTCCCTTACGCTCCCCGCACGCTGGAGACAGCCTTTGAAGACAGCGATGCCAGCGGTTTCGATGAATGCCTGCCATCAGTCTCCGCCTGTGAAATCGACACTCCGCCTGGCAAAGTCGCGATTCCGGATCACGGGGAATTCTGGCGCCTGCCTTGCGAGGTTCAGTCGCAGACGCAGCAAGAGGTTCACCTCAGCGCGAGCGGGACGATACTTCCGCTGCGCTTTGAGCGGAAAGTTCGAATTGAATCCGATTCACCCCAGGCAAGATCAGACACTCTTCGCATCGACTACAAGGTCGAGAATACAGGCCAGACCGAGCTTCACTACGGATGGTCCGCGCACCCATTATTTGCGGTCGATCCCGGTGATCGCATCCTGTTGCCTGACTCAGTGAGGGAAGTAACGGTAGAAGGCTCGTCGCGAAACCGGCTTGGATCGAAAGGGACCGTCCATTCCTGGCCCAATACGAAGTTGGGTTCCGGAGAAATGGCGGAGCTTGGTCGCGCCGGTAATGTAAGCGATGACATCGGCGACAAGATCTATACCGCAGCCCCGCCAGAAGGCTGGTGCGCGATTGTACGCTCGGGAACCGGCGCGCGTGTTGGTCTTCGTGTTCAGGTGGAATTCGACCCTGCGCTGTCACCCTTCCTCGGCCTGTGGCTCTGTTATGGTGGATGGCCCGAAGGCCGCGCAAAGCGGCAATGCTGCGTTGCCCTCGAGCCTTGTACGGCTTCGGAGGACTCGCTGGCGGCTGCCATCGCTGATGGTTGGGCCAGAACACTTGTTCCGGGTCAATGCGACTTATGGTGGATGCGAATTGTCACCACTGTTGTATCGTAACTTTTGTTGTGAACTGCAACGATTTCCGGTGGGGGTCTTAGGATGCTGAGTGTAACCGTTACCAGGACTCTCCACTCGCAGAGATTTGGGCAGGACTCCGCCATTTTTGTCGCCCCAGGCCGCGTCAATCTGATCGGCGAGCACACCGACTATGCCGAGGGCTTCGTCATGCCGGCGGCGATCGACTTCGCGACCCTGGCCGCGATTTGTCCCGACGACACGAGCGTCGCCATTTATTCCGCAAATTTCGACGATCAGATAACTTACCCGCTCGACAGCCTCCCGGGAAAGGCTTCGCATCACTGGAGCGACTATCCGCTCGGTGTCGTCTCTGTCCTGCGTGAGGCGGGCGTCGAGATTCCCGGATTCAGCCTCACCCTTAACGGCGATGTGCCCCTGGGCGCGGGGCTCAGTTCCTCCGCATCCGTCGAAGTGGCGAGCATGGTCGCCATCCTAAGCCTTACCAGCGCGACGTTTACTCCTCCTGAAGTCGCCAAGTTATGCCAGCGCGCGGAGAATCACTTCGTCGGCGCGTCTACCGGCATCATGGATCAATTTATCGCTTGTTGCGGCGCCGAAGACCACGCTTTGCTGCTCGATTGCCGGAGCCTTGAATACCGCCTCGCGCCCATTCCTCCGCATCTCAGCATCGTGATCGCCAACAGCATGGTGAAGCATTCCCACGCCGGAGGCGAATACAACATCCGCCGCTCCGAAGTGGAGGAAGGCACAAAGCTCCTGCGAAGTCATCGTCCGGAGATTAAGATGCTGCGCGATGCCACGGTAGACGACCTCAAGCGGTGGGGCCATGAGATGCGGCCCGAGGTTCTCAAGCGCTGCCGCCACATCATTACAGAGAACGAGCGCACCGTCGCCGCAGCCGACGCGCTGCAAGCCGGTGATCTCAAGACGCTGGGCCAGCTGATGTATGCAGCCCACGCCAGCTATCGCGACGACTTTGAGGCCAGTTGCCCGGAGGCCGACATTCTCGTCGATCTGGCCGCGAAAGAAACCGGCTGTATCGGCGCGCGCCTCACCGGCGGAGGATTTGGCGGCTGCACTGTGAACCTGGTCGAGAACGCCCAGGCAGAAGCGTTTTCCTCGCACTTGCGCGAAGGTTACCGCGAGGCCACGGGCATCGCGGCCGACATATATCTTTGCCACGCTTCGGCGGGCGCGCATCAGATTTAGGCGAAGGGTGGATCGGAGGGGAGAAGATACGTGTCCATCTAAACCGCTTGCATCGTTAGCTTTATCGAGTTTTGCAGAACATTGGCGTTTTTTCCATTTTTTTAACGTGCAGGCCGCTTGCTAAACTACCGGCACTGATTTTTTTGAATATTCCCGTTCCATCGCCCTGCCGATCAACAGAGCAGGCGATGGCACGCTCTTGATCCGGTCATTCGGACAGGAGAGCGGCAGCGAAACCTGCCGCAAGAACTGGGGTCCTGTAATTGTTCGGGAGGCTTTTTATATGAGATTTGATAATTTACCGCGACTCGCCTCGCTCGATTGCGCGGGAAACAACCGCCTGGCTGCGTACTTCTCCATGGAAATCGCCGTCAGCCCGGCAATACCTACCTACAGTGGTGGCCTCGGCGTGCTTGCGGGCGACACACTCCGCGCGGCAGCCGATATGGGCCTGCCGCTGGCCGCCGTCACCTTGGCGCATCGCCTCGGATACTTCCGGCAGCACCTCGACGCCAACGGCGTGCAGACTGGCGAATCCCAACCCTGGAGCCCGGAAAGCATCCTTGCTCCCGAAGAGCCCATCGTGACCGTAACGATCGAGGGCCGTCCAGTCGCCATCAAGGCGTGGCGGTACGACCTCGAAGGCGTCACCGGTTACACCATTCCCATCTATTTCCTTGACACCAGGCTGGAACAGAATGATCCACGTGACCAGATCCTGACCGACCATCTGTACGGTGGCGACAGTGATTACCGCTTACGGCAGGAAGCTGTTCTCGGCATGGGCGGCATCCGCATTCTCGACGCGCTCGACTATCATCCGAAGGTCTATCACATGAACGAAGGCCATGCGGCCCTGCTCACCATCGCGCTCCTCGAGCAGCAACTGCATGGCGCCCCGCTTGGTAGCGCGACGGAAGAGGACCTTGATGCCGTCCGTGAGCTTTGCGTCTTCACAACCCATACCCCGGTTCCCGCAGGGCACGACCGTTTTTCGGCCGAGCAGGCCAATCGCATCCTGGGCATGGAACGGGCGCCTTTGCTTGAACGCGTCGGAGCATTCCACGACGGGCTCCTGAACATGACCTACCTGGCACTGCGCTTCTCCCGCTTCGTAAACGGAGTTGCCATGCAGCACGGCATCGTCTCGCGCGAGATGTTCCCCGAATACTCGATCGAGGCCATTACCAATGGCGTGCATGCCGTCACCTGGACCTCGCCGTCCTTCCAGGCTACCTTCGATCGTCATCTTCCCCGCTGGCGGCAGGATAACCTCGCCTTGCGCTACGCCATCGATATTCCCGAAGCCGAAATTAAGGAAGCGCACCTTGAATCCAAGCGCGCGCTCATCGCGGCGGTAAAGGACCGCTCCGGTATCGAACTGCTGCCTGAGATTTTCACCATCGGCTTTGCGCGACGCGCCGCAACTTATAAGCGGTCCGACCTGCTCTTTACCGACCCCGAACGCCTGGTGCGATGTGCCCACGAATTCGGGGGTCTGCAGATTCTCTACAGCGGAAAGGCGCATCCCGCGGACGAGCCGGGCAAGGCCATGATCCGCCACGTCATCGAACTCGCCAAACAGCTCGATTCCGATGTGCTTAAGATTATCTACCTCGAAAACTATGAGTGGAACCTGGCCGCTCTGCTCACCGGAGGCGTCGATCTCTGGTTGAATACCCCCAAGCGTCCCTATGAAGCCTCTGGCACCAGCGGCATGAAGGCCGCCCTCAACGGAGTCCCCAGCCTGAGCATTCTCGATGGCTGGTGGATCGAGGGCTGGATTGAGGGCGTAACCGGCTGGGCCATCGCCGATCACGACGAGGATGCCGGCGAGGCCACTTCGCTCTACGAACATCTGGAACAGGTGATCCTGCCCCTTTACTACCATCAGCCGGACCAGTGGCGCCGTATCATGCGTTCGACCATCGCCCTGAACGGTTCTTACTTCAACACCCAACGCATGCTCGAGCAATATGTGCAGAACTCTTACTTCCCGGAGAGCCTGGTGCAGTCTCCGGCCGCAACGCTCGAGCACAGTCTGGCCAAGTAGCATTTTGGCTCCCTCCGGGAGGCGCCGCTCGCCTGCGGAAATCGCCTCCCTGGGGGGCCCCATCCCCCCGCCGGCGAAAGTTTCATTGATACACTTAAGTGGAATTACGTCCTAAGCTTCCGCCTGAAATACTTTAGACAGTCCCGGCCTCTGGAACTCCACTACCAACAGCCGTGCGCCAGGGGCCTTGACTAAAGCACAGGAGAAACAAGCGGTGAGCCAGACATTCGTCGAAGAATTGGTTCCTGTCGCCTCCCGGCGTCCGCTCTGCGTCGACCTGGACGGCACGCTGGTCAAGAGCGATACTCTGATCGATTCTCTGCTTCTGCTGGTTCGCACCCATCCCTTACGTGCCCTGCGGGCCCCTCTATGGCTGATGGGCGGCAAGGCCGCGTTTAAAGGGCGTGTCTCGTCGCAGGTCCAGCTGGATGCGGCGCATCTCCCCTATAACCGCAAACTGCTTGAGTATCTGGAAGAGCAGCGCGGCGAAGGCCGCAAGCTGTATCTCACTACTGGCGCCGACGCCAGACTGGCCCAGCGTATCGCAGACCATCTGGGCATTTTCGAAGAAGTCCTTGCCAGCGACGGCACCACGAATCTGACCGGAAACAAGAAACTCGATAGTCTCAAGAAGCGTTTCCCGGACCAGGGATTCGACTACATAGGCAACGCGCCGCCCGACGTGCCTTTGCTCGAACAGGCCGGCGAGGCCATGGTGGCTAACCCCAGCCTCTCGCTCCGCGCGATGCTCAAATCGCGAAAGGTTCGGGTTACCCGCCAGTTCGATGACCAGGCTGCTCCGGTCAAGGTTTTCCTTAAGACGATACGCCTGCATCAATGGGCAAAGAACATACTTATCTTCGTCCCCTTGCTCCTGGCGCATGCCCTGAAGCTGCCGTCTATTTTCGATGCGCTGGTGGCTTTCCTCTGCTTCAGCCTCTGCGCGTCGGCCACTTACATCGTCAACGACCTCCTCGACATCGAGGCAGATCGCCGCCATCCTAAAAAAAGCCGTCGTCCATTCGCGGCAGGGGATTTACCTGTGGTGGCCGGCGTGGCTATCATCGTGCTCTTTATGACCTTGTCGTTTGCGGGCGCATTCTTTCTGTCGCGCGCCTTCCTTGGCTGGCTGCTGCTTTACCTTGTCACCACGCTCTCCTATTCCCTGTATCTGAAGCGTGTCGTCCTCATTGATGTCATCCTGCTTTCCGGTCTCTACACTTTGCGCATGCTTGCGGGCGGAGCCGCTACGAGCGTCGCATTCTCCCCCTGGCTGGCTGCCTTTTCCATATTCTTCTTCCTGTCTCTCGCGATGGTCAAGAGGTTCAGCGAGTTGCAAAACATTCGCGCCCAGGGCAACACGCTTTCCAACGGCCGCGGTTATCTGCTGGCCGATATTGAACAGATCCGCAGCTTCGGGACGGCCAGCGCCTACGCATCGGTCGTCGTTTTCGCGTTCTACATTTACGGCAGCGCCGCAACCGGCCTCTATCATCATCCCAGCCGAATGTGGCTCATGACGCCTCTGATGATCCTCTGGCTCAGCCGGGTCTGGTTGCTGGCTTCTCGGGGAGAACTCGACGAGGATCCCGTTATTTTTGCCGTCACCGACCGCATGAGTCTCCTTATTGGAGCAGCTATCGCACTCATCGCCGTTCTCGCCACCCTGTAAGCTCAGAAGAGGAGCAACTCCACCCACAATGGCGCAATCATCTAAGCGTCCCCGCTTTGAGAGTTGGGGCCGCTACCCGATTCTTCAGGCAGACCTTAAACTCTTGAACTGGACGGGCGACTTTCCGTTGCCCAACCCTCCAGCCACCCGCCTGCTGCCCGTTGGCGCCGGCCGGAGCTATGGTGATGTCTGCCTGCTCGAAGATGGCATGCTGCTGCAGACTCTTGGCATGGACCGCTTGCTCGCCTTCGATCCTGCAACTGGTGTCCTGCGCTGCGAGGCGGGAGTAACTCTGGCTGAAATCCTGGATTTCGCCGTCCCGCGCGGCTTTTTTCTCCCGGTAACGCCGGGAACGAAATACGTCACCGTTGGCGGAGCCATCGCCAACGACATTCATGGCAAGAATCATCACGTCGCCGGCACCTTTGGCCATCACCTGCTACGTTTCGAACTCGTACGCTCAGACGGCACGCACTTGCTCTGCAGCCCGATTGAAAACCAGCAATGGTTCTCCGCCACTATCGGGGGAATGGGACTCACTGGGTTGATCACCTGGGCCGAAGTCCGCCTGCGGCCCATCGTTTCCCGCAGCATTGACTACCAGGGTGACAAGTTCGTTGGCATCGACGAATTCCTGGCCCTCTCACAAAGCGCAAAGGCTGAGTACACAGTAGCGTGGATCGACTGCATCTCGACGGGCCGGAATTTCGCTCGCGGCATTTTCATGCAGGGCGAGCATGCGAAGGAACCGGGCAAACTTAAAAAGAGTGGGCAGCCGTGGCTTACCTTCCCCTTCGACCTCCCGGCCGTGGCCCTGAACCGCTTCACCATGTCCGCGTTCAACATGGCCTACTACCACAAGCAGATCCCCAAGCAGAAGACAGCAAAAGTGGATTACGAGCCGTTCTTCTATCCGCTCGACAGCGTGCTCCACTGGAATCGGATGTACGGGAAGAACGGACTGCTCCAATTCCAGAACGTCTTGCCGCACGAGGGTGGCCGCGAGGGTATGGTGGAAATTCTGAAGGCAATCACGCGGTCTGGGCTCGCATCCTTTCTCGCGGTGATCAAGTTCTTCGGTGACGTACCTTCGGTTGGCATGATGTCCTTCCCGAAACCAGGCATCATGCTGGCGCTCGATTTCCCCATTCGACCCGAGGTCAGCTTCGATCTGCTCGACCGTCTGGCTCAGATCACACTCGAATGTGGAGGCCGCATGTATTCGGCCAAGGACGCGCGCATGACCGCCGAGCAATATCAGACTTTTTATCCGCAGTGGCGGGAGTTTGAGCGCTACATCGACCCATCGTTCGATTCCGCCTTCTGGCAGCGTGTCACCGGCCGGAGGCCCCTCGATGAGTAAGGCAAAAATCCCTACAAACGTCCTGGCCCTCGGCGCAACGTCAGCGATAGCCGAAGCCACGCTCCGCCTCTTCGCCGTGCGCGGAGCCCGTTTCTTCCTCGTCGCACGCAACCCTGACAAGCTCAATGCGGTCGCCGGCGATTTGCTCACCCGCGGCGCAGCCGGTGTTGCCACGCACGTCATGGATCTCGACGATACCTCCGCGCATCCCGTCATGCTGGCCGCAGCCGCCGAAAATCTCGGCACCATCGAACTGGCTCTGCTCGCGCACGGAGTGCTCGGAGACCAGCAGGAGGCGGAGGCCAGCTATCCGGCCGCGGAGGCAGTCCTCGGCACCAACTTCATGGCTCCCGTCTCGTTGATCACCTGGCTCGCGAACTACTTTGAGGCCTCGCGTCAGGGAACGCTGGCTGTCATCTCTTCTGTGGCTGGCGATCGCGGCCGCAAAAGCAACTACGTCTACGGAGCCTCTAAGGGCGCGCTCAGCATCTTCCTCGACGGCGTGCGCAATCGTATCGACCGCAGCGGCGTTCACGTCCTCACCATCAAGCCCGGATTCGTTGCCACTCCCATGACCGCGCATTTGCCGCAGAATGCGCTCTTCGCCACGCCGTCCAATGTTGCCGACGGAATCCTCAAGGCGGTGGAGAAGCGAAAGGACGTCGTCTACGTCCCGGCATTCTGGGCCATCATCATGCTTATCCTTCGCACGATCCCGCGTAGCATCTTCAAGAAGCTCAACGTTTGAGGATTCGGCGCACCCGAAAAAATTCGTCTTTTGAAACCCGTTTTTTGGCATCGGCTGAATCGGCATCGGCTGGTCAGGCATCTTTACTCCATACGGAGTCTAAACGTGACCCTTTTTCGTCTATTACTTACGCACGCTTATTGCTCGTGCCCGCTACTGTAAACTTTTAATTGGGGAGATCTCACATCAAGTTAGGATGCGCCTTGTCAGTCATGTTCGCTGACTCCAGCGGCGCGTGCATCTGCCTTTAGTGCGATCTCCGCAGCCGAGTAATTTCTCACCGCATTTTTAGCGTTGATGTATCCCGAGGCCTCTGCACTTACGTCGCCGCCAACAAGGAGCGGCGACCCGGAGAAAAACGAAAGGGCACAATCCCTTCCAAAGATGTCGTACAGCGTCCTTCATTCGCTGCATTTGCTGCCGGATGCTGCCAGGAGAAGCTGAAAAGTTATGTGGATAGTCCGCCTCGCACTTCGACGGCCTTATACCTTTGTTGTAGTTGCGCTCCTGTTGATGATTCTCGGCCCGCTCGCCGTTCTCAATACTCCCACGGATATTTTTCCCAACATCAATATTCCCGTCGTCTCCATAATCTGGCAGTATAGCGGCCTCTCGCCCGATCAGATGGCGAACCGCATCATCTACCAGAGTGAGCGCTCCCTCACCACCACCGTGAACGATATCGAACACATCGAGTCGAATGCGATGAATGGCATCGGTGTCATCAAGGTCTTTTTCCAGCCCGGGGTTAACATAGGCAACGCCGTCGCGCAGATTACCGCAGTTGCACAGACGCAGCTTCGCCAGTTGCCGCAGGGGACGACTCCGCCCCTTATCATTCAATACTCGGCCTCCAGCGTGCCCATCATTCAGGTAGGACTCTCCGGCCAGGGGCTGACCGAATCGCAACTCAACGACCTCGGCCTCAACTTTATCCGCACCCAGATGGTCACTGTACCGGGAGCAGGCGTTCCCTATCCCTACGGCGGCAAGCAGCGCCAGGTACAGGTGGATATCGACCTGCCCAAGCTCCAGGCCAAGGGCCTTTCCCCTTCGGATATCGTCACCACCATCAACGGGCAGAATGTCATCCTGCCCTCCGGAACCGCCAAGATCGGTTCTTTCGAATATCTGGTCGAAACCAACAGCGCCCCCGAAAAGGTTGCAGAGCTGAACGACCTGCCCATCCGCTCGGTCAACGGCGCGATGGTCTATGTGCGCGACGTGGCGTATGTGCGCGACGGCTTCCCGCCGCAGACCAACATTGTTCGCGTCGACGGCCAGCGCGCCTCCTTGCTCTCGGTCATCAAAACTGGCGACGCCTCGACCCTCACCATCGTCGCAGGCGTACGCGCCAAGCTTGAAGCCCTCAAAAACCAGCTTCCCCCGACCCTCAGAATGCAGCCGCTCGGAGATCAGTCCATCTTCGTCCGCGCGTCGATCAGCGGGGTCGTGCGCGAGGGCATCATCGCCGCCTGCCTCACTGCCATCATGATCCTTGTGTTTCTGGGCAGCTGGCGCAGCACCCTCATCGTTGCCGTCTCCATCCCGCTCTCGATCCTCACGTCCCTGCTCGTTCTCAGCGCCCTCGGCGAGACCATCAACATCATGACTCTGGGTGGCCTTGCGCTCGCCGTCGGCATTCTTGTCGACGATGCCACTGTCGAAATCGAGAACATCAACCGCAATCTCGAAATGGGCAAGGCCATCGAGCAGGCCATCCTCGACGGGGCGGCGCAGATCGCCGTTCCCGCTCTGGTGGCGACGATCTCGATTTGTATCGTCTTCGTCCCCATGTTCTTCCTCAGCGGTGTGGCCCGATATCTCTTCGTACCGCTCGCCGAAGCCGTCTCCTTTGCTATGCTCGCCTCTTACCTCCTGTCGCGTACCGTCGTCCCGACGATGGCGAAATATCTCCTGCAGGAGCACGACGACGAAGCTGAAGATAGAAAGAGAGCCAGCCGCAATCCTCTGGTCCGCTTCCAGATGGGATTCGAGCATTATTTTGAAAAATTCCGCGGCGGCTATCGCCGCATTCTCGAGCTTTGTCTCGCGCACTCCGCCGTATTTCTGATCTCCTTCATTGCCTTCGCCGTCGTCTCCGCCGCTTTCCTCTATCCGTACCTCGGTCAGGACTTCTTCCCCTCGGTGGACAGCGGCCAGTTCAAGATCCACCTCCGCGCCCACACCGGCACGCGTATTGAAAATGTCGCCGATCTCTGCGATCAGGTTGACAACACCATTCGCGAAACCATTCCCAAAAATGAAGTCGAAACCATCATCGACAACATCGGACTCCCCTACAGCGGTCTGAATACTTCGTACTCCAACTCCGGAGCCATCAGCTCCGCCGACGCCGACATCTCCGTGCAGCTCTCTGAAAAGCACCACCCCACCGACGAATATGTCCAGAAGCTGCGTCGCATTCTCAACGAGCGCTTCCCGGGTGTGACCTTTTACACGCTGCCCGTGGACATGGTCACGCAGATCCTCAACTTCGGCCTGCCCGCTCCCATCGATGTCCAGATCGTCGGCAGAGATATGTACGGCAACCGTGCCGTCGCCGAACAGCTGCTGAACCAGATCAAGCATGTTCCCGGCATCGCCGATCTGCGCATCCAGCAGCCCTTCGACAATCCGGAACTGATGGTGAATGTGGACCGCACCAAAGCCAGCCAGCTCGGGTTGCGGCAAACCGACGTTGCCGGCAGCCTGCTTACTGCCATGAGCGGCAGCTTCCAGACCGCTCCCAACTTCTGGCTTGATCCGGCGACCGGCGTCAGTTACAGCATTGCCGTCCAGTCGCCTCAGTACACCCTCGACAGTCTGCAAAGCCTCAACAACATTCCGCTCACCCCGGCCACCAGCGGCGGCCCGGCACTTTCGCCTGCCCCTTCGCCGAACGGCGTCGTAGCGACACCGGCCAGCGTGCCCATGGGCGGCCAGCCGGTGCAGATTCTCGGCAACACGGCGTCCATTACGCCGCTGACTGAACCCGGCACCGTAACCCACTACAACATCGCGCCGGTCATCGACATCTACGGCAACGTAGTCAATACCGACCTAGCCAGCGTGGCAACGCAAATCGACAAGATTCTCGCCGGGGCCAAACTCCCGCGCGGTTCGCAGATCGTTGTCCGCGGCCAGGTGCTCACCATGCGCAAGTCGTTCATCGGCCTGCTGGGCGGCCTTGTCTTCTCGATCCTGCTCGTCTACCTGCTAATTGTGGTCAACTTCCAGTCCTGGCTTGATCCGTTCATCATCATCTCGGCGCTACCCGCGGCGATCTCGGGTATCATCTGGTTTCTCTTCATCACTCACACACGCATTAGCGTTCCCGCCCTCACTGGCGCCATCATGTGCATGGGAGTCGCCACTTCCAACTCCATCCTGATCATCAGCTTTGCCCGCGAGCAGCTTGAAGAGACCGTAGGCGATGCGCACGAGGCGGCTCTCACCGCAGGTTTCGTGCGCTTTCGTCCCGTTCTCATGACTGCTCTCGCCATGATCATCGGGATGTTTCCGATGGCGCTTGGTCTCGGAGACGGCGGGGAGCAGAACGCACCTCTCGGACGCGCCGTGATCGGAGGCCTGCTCTTCGCCACCGTCTCCACACTGTTTTTCGTGCCGACCTTTTTCAGTGTCCTGCATGGCAGGATCGAGAAACGTCGCCGTAAGCGCGAGGACCGTCTAGACAAAAATCAGCCAGAATCGGCGGGGAACTAAACCATGAGCGAACACAACTCTGCACCAACTTCCGGAGCTACCAAGCCCCCCATTTCCGGCGGCAAGGCCATCATCCTGCTGCTCGTTCTCCTCGTGGTCGCCGTGATTCTTGCGGTGACGGGAATCATCCCCCGCCTCCGGGCGCGGACCACGCTCCAGCAGCAGACCGACTCCCTGGCCGCGCCCGACGTACTGGTTCAGAAGCCTACCCTGGGACAGCCGACCACGGAACTGATTCTGCCCGGCACCACACAGGCCTATACCGATTCGCCCATCTACGCCCGGACCAACGGCTATCTCAAGAAGTGGTACTTCGACATCGGGGCGCGCGTGAAGCAGGGACAACTGCTTGCCGTCATCGAAAGCCCCGAAATTGACCAGGAACTCGCCCAGGCCAAACAGGACCTGGCCACAGCCGAGGCCAACGCCGGCTACGCCAAGATCCAGGCGGCTCGCTATCAGGAACTCCTCAAGGGCAACGCCGTCGCCCAGCAGGACACCGACAACTTCACTACCCAGGCCGCTTCCACCACCACCCAGGTCAAGTCCGCGCAGGCCAACGTCGCCCGCCTGGAGCAACTGGTCGGCTTCGAAAACGTCTACGCGCCGTTTGACGGCATCATCACCGCCCGCAACGTCGATGTCGGAACCCTCATCAACTCCGGAGCCTCAACCGCGAACAGCGCCGAGCTCTTCCACATGGTGGCGGAAAACGTTCTGCGTATTTATGTAAACGTGCCCCAAGCGTACTCCTACTCTACGGTTCCGGGAGTTATGGCCCAGCTCACCCTCACCGAGAAGCAGGGCAGCACCTACGAGGGCAAGATCGTCCGCACCGCCAAGGCCATCGACCCCACCTCACGCACCCTTCTTGTCGAAGTAGACGTGGACAACCGTAAAGGCGAGCTGTATCCCGGAGCCTACATGCAGGTCCACTTCAAGCTGACGAATGCGCATCCAGCGATGATCATCCCCGTTTCGACGCTCATGTTCCGCTCCGAGGGTCTGCGCGTTGGCGTCGTGAAGAACAACATCGCGAAACTGGTGCCCATCACCATCGGGCGCGACGACGGCAGGTCGGTCGAAGTCTCTTCCGGGCTCCAGGACTCCGATGAAGTCATCCAGAACCCGCCCGACTCCCTGATCGATGGCGAGCAGGTACACATCATCCAGCCGCAGAACACCGGCCAGCCCAGCCCGGCCGTCGCCCAGCCATCGCAGGGGGGAGCAAAGTGAGCATGCGTTTCCTCCCAGGCCGCTGCCGCCCGCTGCTCGCAGCCGCACTTTCTCTCACCCTTGCCGGCTGCACTGTCGGACCCAATTACCAGCGCCCCAGCCCCCCGCCTGCACCCGCTGCCTATAAGGAACTGCCGCCGCCGCCCAATCCGCCCAACGGAACTTGGAAGCAGGCGCAACCCAGCGACGCCACCCTGAAGGGCAAGTGGTGGGAGATCTACAATGATTCCCGGCTGAACGATCTTGAAGAAAAGGTGGCCGTCTCAAACCAGACTCTCAAGGCGGCTGTCGAACAATATCTCCAGGCGCGCGAGCAGGTCCGCGTCGCACGATCCAGCTACTATCCAACTCTCTCCGCCGGTCCCTCAATCTCGCGCCAGCGCACCTCCGATAACCAGCCGAGCGCGACCAAAGGTCTGACATACAATACCTTCTCGATAGCCGGTCAGGTTCTCTGGGAGCCCGATCTCTGGGGACAGATCCGCCGCACCGTCGAGCAGGCGCGCGCCAATGCTCAGGCCAGCGCCGCCGATCTCGCCAACGTCGAGTTGAGCCTCCGCTCCGAACTCGCCTTGGACTACTTCGAGCTCCGCGGCCTTGACACCCAGAAGCAGCTCCTCGACACGACTGTCGCCGCTGACGCCGACTACCTCCAGCTGACGCAGGTCCGCTTTAAGGGCGGAGTCGCCACCGACGTCGACGTCGCTCAGGCCGAAACCCAGTACGAAAGCGTAAAGGCACAGGACATCGACGTCGGCGTCGCCCGCGCTCAATTCGAGCACGCCATCGCAACCCTCATCGGCGTGTCTGCATCGTCGTTCTCTCTTCCGCAGATGCCTCTGACGCTCGCACTGCCTGCCATCCCAGCCGGCGTTCCGTCGCAATTGCTGGAACGCCGTCCGGACATCGCCGGCGCCGAACGCCGCACCGACGCTGCCAACGCCCAGATCGGCATCGCCATCTCTGCCTACTACCCCAACGTCACCCTCAACGGTAATGGCGGTTTTGCAAGTCAGAACGCCGGCACATGGATTCAGGGCCCCAGCGCCTTGTGGTCGCTTGGCGGCTCCGCCGTCGAGCTGCTCTTCGACGCCGGCCGCCGCCACGCCATCACCGATCAGGCGCGCGAGGCCTATGAGGGACAGACCGCGAACTACCGTGAGAGCGTCCTCAACGCCTTTCAGGAAGTCGAGGACAACCTCGCGGCACTGCGCATCCTCAACGACGAAGCTGCCACCCAGACCGCCGCCGTCGACGCCTCTATCCGCTCACTCAACCTCAGCACCAACCGCTACAAGGGCGGAGTCACCACCTACCTCGAAGTCCTGATCGCGCAGACCACACAGCTCTCCAACCAGCGCACCCAGGCCGACATCACCACGCGCCAGTTCGCAGCCAGCGTGCAGCTGATCAAGGCTCTCGGCGGAGGATGGGACACGTCCCAGCTGCCGACGATGTAGTGCAACGGTGCGGGGTTGGAGTAATGACTAACTCCTTTTTGTCATCCTGAGCGAAGCGCGTGGCGCGTAGTCGAAGGATCTGCTTTTCAGCCCCTCCGCAGGTGCCTGATCCTTTGCAGCGTCTTTGCGGGAACGATGGGATGCGGCTAATCTTACGCAGACATCCCCTCAAGGGTTCCGCTTCGTGACGACGCCGCAGATCACACTCAGTCCGCCAAGCTCATCTGCCCGCAAAGGTGCGATCAGCCCACTCCTCATCCTCGCGGCCCTCACTACGGCGGTGTTGTTCTTGTACGGATACCACCCCTTTGCCGACGATGCCGGCATCTATGTCGCCGGCATCCGCAAGGTGGCCGATCCCTCGCTTTACCGGCCGGACGCACCCTTCGTCCTGGCCAGCACGCGCCTTTCCGCCTTCCCGCATTTTCTGGCAGCGATCGTTCGCTACACACGCGCCCCGCTCGAATACGTGCTGCTCGCCACGCATCTGGCGTCGATCTTTGCGTGCCTCTTCGCCTGTTGGACTCTCGCCCGGCGCATCTTCGCCTCCCCTGCCGCGCAGTGGTTCGCGGTCGCCCTGGCCGGTGCCTGCTTCACTTTGCCGATCGCGGGCACAGCCATCCTGATCATGGACCCCTACGTCACGTCGCGCTCGTTCTCTACTCCCCTGGGCCTCTTCGCTCTGACCGCCGCCATCGATCACGGCTGGGCACGAGTGGCGCTCTTTCTCGTGCTCGCCGCGCTCATGCACCCGCTCATGGCTCTGTATGCGGCGGCATTCGTCCTTCTCTTCATCCTCATCGACGAGGGCCAGACGCGCGCCGCGTTGCGTCTTAGCATCTGTGGAGTCATCGCCGCAGGCGGAATCTATCTGGCGACGTTGCATCTTCCCGTGTCGCCTGCCTACTCGGAGGCCGTCCTCAGCCGAAGCTATCTCTTTCCGTCGGAGTGGCCTTGGTTCGAGTACCTGGGTCTCGCCATACCTCTGCTGCTCTACGCTGTCGCCTCGAAGCATCTCGGCCTTCACACTCTCCCCGGCAAACTCTGTCTTACCGCAGTCATGATGGGAACCGCCGCCGCCCTCTCAGCTTTTCTGTTTGTCCATCCTTCGGGACCGTATTTCCTCGTGCGCCTGCAACCGCTGCGCAGCTTCCACATCCTTTACATGCTCGCCGTCGTCCTGCTCGGAGGCCTTGCGGGCGAGCTTCTCCTCAATCGTTCACCGGGCCATCCACGCCAACAGTATTCCCGCTGGGCGGCTTTCGCGCTACTCGCCGCCGTTATTGCGACAATGCTCTTCTTTCAGCGAGGCCGCTATCCTTTCTCCGCCCATGTCGAATGGCCAGGCCAAACCCCGCGCAACCCCGGGCAGCAGGCCTTTCTCTGGATTCGCGCGAACACGCCCCAGGACGCCGTTTTTGCCGCCGCTCCCGAACTGGTGTTTCTGGATGGAGAAGACTCGCAGGGCTTCCGCGCAACCACCGGGCGTAGCCTCCTCGCCGACGACAAGGACGAGGGACTCGCCATCCTCTATCCGCAACTGATCGGCCCATGGGCCGCAGAGCGCAATGCCCAGTCCGGACTCGATCACCTATCAGACTCCGAGCGCGTCAGCCGCCTGCGCCCCTTTGGAGCCACGTGGCTGCTACTCTCCCGCAATGCCGCGACATCCTTGCCCTGCCCCTACCGCAATGCCGTGGCGCAGGTTTGCTGTCTACGACCTCTGAGAAAGGGTGCCTACCAAAACCACCTCCATGTCACCGGAACCAGCGACCCTGGATAAATACAGCTAGAAACAAAGGAGCGATGGCTCAATCTCCGGATTGCTTATGCCGTCACTCGCGATGCGAAATAAAAATGCCGCGTTATACTCACAAGCGATTCCGTTGGCATTAAAATCAGGGGTCAAAATGAAAACGCTTTCACGTCGCGATATGTTGAAGACCAGCCTGCTGGTGCCGGCCGCAGCCGCGGTCCATGGAATGGGTCCGCTGGGCGCCGCGATTGACGCTGCCGCAGAGGTTCCGGGAACTTCTCCTGCAAAAGCCACGCACGAATCTTCAACTCAAAATGCTGGCCTCGGCCCGGGTGCGGGACGCGACCGTCTCCTCCTGGATTTTGGCTGGCGTTTTCACTTTGGGGACGCTGACGACTCGGCCAAAGATTTCGGATTTGGAAGTGGGCGGACAGGCAATTATCAAAAGACCGGAAATTTCATTCCTGCCGGCGCAATCGCCTTCGACGACAGCGACTGGCGCAGCGTCGACCTGCCCCACGACTGGGCCATCGAGCTGCCTTTCCAGAACGACCCCGCACTCTCCAGCAAGGGTTTCTACCCGCTGGGGCGGAACTACCCGGCCACGAGTATCGGCTGGTATCGCCGCGTTTTTGACCTTCCCGCATCGGACGCGGATAAACGGATCACGATCGAGTTCGACGGCTCGTACCGGGAATCGATGGTGGTCTTCAACAACTTTTATATAGGCGTCCATAGTGGCGGATACGATCCCTTCAGTTTCGATGTGACCGACTTTGCGAATCCGGGCGGCAGAAACGTCCTGCTGGTTCGTGTGGACGCCACCTCGAGCGACGGTTGGTTCTACGAAGGAGCCGGAATCTACCGGCACGTCTGGTTGGTGAAGACGCATCCGGTGCACGTAAAGAAGTGGGGCACCTTCGTGCGCGCCCAGGTCCGGCCCGACGAAGCCACGCTCTCCGTCACAACCGACGTTGCCAACCAGGGCAAGTCTGCGCAGAACGCGCGCATCACCTCGACGGTACTCGATCCCTCCGGAAATGCGGTGACCAAGTCGTCCACGGCTCCCGCACCCATCCCGCAAGGAGAAGGCAAAACCCACGAGCAGGAGATAAGGGTCAGCAGGCCTCTCCTGTGGTCCCTCGAAGAAAGAAATCTCTACAAGCTGGTGACGCAGGTCGAAGTGGGCGGCGAAGTCGTCGATCGTTACGAGACGCCCTTTGGCATTCGCACAATCAAATTCGACGCGGAGAAGGGATTCTTTCTGAATGGCAAATCCGTGAAGCTGAAAGGGACCTGCAATCACCAGGACCACATCGGAGTCGGTGCGGCCCTGCCTGATTCCGTCCAGTACTACCGCATCCGCAAGCTCCAGGAGATGGGCTGCAACTCCATCCGCACCTCGCACAATCCTCCCACTCCCGAGCTGCTCGACGCCTGCGACCAGCTCGGCATGCTGGTCTTCGATGAGACACGCATGATGTCTTCGAGTCCTGAAGGCTTGAGCCAGTTCGGCGATCTCGTGCGGCGCGACCGCAATCATCCCAGCGTCTTCATGTGGTCCATGGGGAATGAGGAAGGCCAGGCGAACACCGAAATCGGCCTGCACATTCTGACCGCCATGAAAGCAGTCGCGACGGAGTACGACGGCTCGCGGCCGGTGTCGATCGCTCCTATACGGGCCATTGGAGTCGGCGGCTTAGCCGTGTGTGACGTGATGGGCTACAACTACATGGACCCGGAGGCGGAGAAATATCATCAGGCGCATCCCGAACACCCCATCATTGGCACCGAGACGGTGAGTGCTGTCGGCACGCGCGGCATCTACGTCACCGATCCCGCAAAAGGCTACGTCGGCTCCTACGACCCCTACACCACGACCGGCCGTGCGTCCGCCGAAGGCTGGTGGAGCTTCTGCAATTCGCGGCCGTGGTGCTCGGGGGGCTTCGTCTGGACCGGCTTCGACTATCGCGGCGAGCCGTCGCCCAATGGGTGGCCCAACATCAGCTCGCAGTACGGAGTGATCGATACCTGCGGCTTTCCCAAAGACACCTTCTTCTACTACCAGTCATGGTGGACCGCGAAACCCGTTCTGCATCTCTTCCCGCACTGGAACTGGCCCGGAATGGAGGGCAAGGAAATCGCCGTCTGGGTATATTCGAACCTGGATAAGGTGGAGCTCTTCTTCAACGGCCAGAGCCTGGGCGCGAAGGACATGAAGAAGGATTCGCATCTCGCGTGGATCGTCAAGTACGCTCCCGGCTCCATTGAGGCGCGCGGCTTCAAAGACGGCAAGGTAGTCATGACGACGAAGCGGGAGACCACCGGTCCCGCTGCAAAACTGGTGATGACGTCGGACCGCCGGGAGATTTCCGCCGATGGCGAAGACGTGACAATGTTCGTCGTCGAAGTTCAGGACGCACAGGGCCGCGTCCTGCCCATCACTGATAACGAGGTAAACTTCCGGGTCTCCGGCCAGGGCAAGCTGATCGGCACCGGCAATGGCGACCCCACCAACCAGGAGCCCGACAAGGGCACATCGCGAAAGGCATTCTCGGGCCTGTGCATGGCCGTTGTGCAATCGACCAAGACAGCTGGCAACGTTATCCTGGATGCGAGCTCTCCAGGACTCGTGCCATCCAGTGTCACAATCAGCGCGAAAGCAGTGACGCTTCGCCCACAAATCGCGGTTTGGGAGCGTGAAGTTCCCGTGGGCTCCGGGATCACCGGCTTGTGGAGACCGGTGCCGTCCGCGGGCGACTCCGGCATCCTCGCGCTCCTTATGGGCGCGGGCAGCAGCGTTTTCACTCTACGGCAGGATGGAAGCGGTCTGACTGGAACCGCGGAGGGCACCAACGGCGGATTTTTTGGCGGCAGCGATGTGCCTATCCCGATCACAGAGGGCAAGGTCGATGGCGATCATGTCTCCTTTAAAGCGGGAAACAGCACATTTGCGGGAACCCTCAAAGGCGACCAGATTGAGCTGCAGCGAACGGCAAATTTCGGCTTCCCCATGCCGGCTCCTGCTAAGGAAGAAGCGAACCGCCCCGCAGTTGGGCCGCCACCGGACGGATCTGATCCGTCGATCAATGCTTCGTGGCGGCTCCGGCCAAACGCCCCGATTGTTCTCCATCGCGTGCAGCGGTAAAGCCGGACGGAACCAGCTTCTTGCCCAGAGCCGCCTACTTGACCGTCAGCGTGACGTTCAGCGTGTGACCGACGACACTGGTGCCGCTGAGAGTCGCGTAGCCGGATACCGTGATCATGTATGTCCCCGGCGCCGTGCCGGGATTGCCCGACGGCGGATGATTGAGATAGCCGTAGCGCTGCGAGCAGCCCGCTAGCCCCAAGCCGCCTGCGGCCAGAAGAGCTACGAACCCCAGGACACGCAGGGTTGCTAATCCCGAACGCCTGCGCAAGGCGCCAAGTCCGGCCATCACCAGGACGCCCGGCAGAACAATTGCGTATGCAACGTGCGCCGCAGTGGAGGCCGGCCTGATCATGCTATTGCCCAGGGCCGACGGGGCCTGCGTCTGGATCTGCAAAGTGGCCGTCACCGGCTGATCGGCCAGGGGCGTGATCGTTGTGGGACTGAAGACGCACTTGGCCGTGGCCGGAACTCCCGAGCAGGAGAGCGTTACCGTGTCATTGAAGCCGTTCTCCGGAGTCACCGTGACGGTGATATTCGCGAAATCGCCGGGTAAGACACTTGCGGCAGTGGGGCTTGCAGTGAGCGCAAAGTCGGGCAGAGTGCCCACATCGGCGTTCATCGACATTCTCGAGGACGACGCAGCATAACCCTCGCTGCCAGAGTAGGCCGCTGTCACAGTGCGTATCCCCTGCGGCAACTTGTCGACGGTAAGCTCTGCTGCCCCGTCCTCAACAAAAGCTGAGCCCAGCGAACCCTTGGCTGTCTCAAAGCTTACGGTTCCACCACTGGCGGGAGTGCCGGCAATATCGCCGACTTTCACCGTAAATGTAGTTCCACGGGCTTCCGACGCCACCGAGACATGAGTCCGAGTCGCCACTTGCGCCCAGGCACCCAGCCCCGCACCCAACATCCACACCGCCAGTAGATAGCCCGCAGCTTTGCTTGCTGCCCGCGTGCCGATGCCATACCTCAACAACTGCAAATTCATTCTTCGGATTCTCTGCTCTCTAAAAAACGTCCAGGCGCAACGGGAACTGCCGCCAAACACTCATTGTATCCGAGAGCAGCGGTTCGCTTGATCTCTCACATCAGTCCTTGTCTACCATGAGTATTGTCAGCCTCTCGACATGCTCACCACGCTGGATGCCGCGTATCTGCTTCTCGAAGTGTTTCACCGGATCGGTCAGATCGGCTTCACCATCATCCTCTGCGGTCTCATCGAATGTTTGCGCGATCTGGTGGCGCACACCCGGATCGACAAACGTATGGAGCTCTTGAAGCGCATTTCCAACTGCGGAGCCGGTAAACCGAAAGCGCCGAACCGTAGACTTGCAGAGCAGCGGAAAAATGAACATGAGACCGGCAACCGCAGTCCATATCCGGCGACGTTGACGAGCAGTCATGACTCTCAGCCGATTATAGTCGGCCTGCTCCACTCTACCCCGATACCCTCGCCGCATACCCGCCTGTCTTTAGACGAAAGACGGAAAAGGCTGGCAGCATATCGCCGCCAGCCCTCGAAAGAAAGTTTCGCTTTTATCGCAACTGGATAGGCTGATCCAGCCGGAAGCTCATCACCGTCTCCGCCGGAATATCAATGTCCTTGTTGCCGGTGAAGGCCGCGCCCAGCGTTCCCGCGCCTGCGCCGCTCAGCCCGCCAATCAGCAGACCCACGCCGCCCGAGGCCACCCCGCCTATCAGCATCCCCACACCCGCGCCGCCGCCGATAAACGCCGCCGTCCGTTTGCCCTTGCCATTTTTCGTCCGAACCACGGTGCCAGTATCCAACCGATAGTGCCGCCCATTCACGTCCAGCCCCGTTAGCGTCAGTTCCAGTACCGAGCGCCCCTTGAAGTGACCGCGCTTGTGCGATGCCACCACCCGGCCGCGCGCGATCGAGCCCGCCGGAATCACCTCGACGCCATTCACCGCCACCGGGCTCACGATCGTTCCATCGAATGGATCGCCCTCATGCGATGTCTTCACGCTGATGCGCTGATTGATTCGGATATGCAGCGTGGTACCGTCAGGAACCACCACCGGCGCAGGCTGCGGAGCATTGCTCGCCTCCTGTGCGCCCGCCGACGAGGGCGCTGGTGCTGCCGACTGCGGCGAAGCAGCAGGTGCCGACGTGCTCGCCGGGTTCGTCGTCGCTGTATTCGCGGATGACGGAGCCGACGACGCATCTGGAACAGGATTATTCGGCGTAGGCGACGTAACAGGGGGCGTCGCGGAGCTGTTGTCCGCGTTCGCCGGCGGCTGCGCAGTGCTTGGGGTCGATGGAGTCTGCGCACTGGAGTTCTGTGCGTTCTGGTTCTTGTGACACCCCGCCACAGCAATGAACAGGCATCCCACCAGCAACCAGTGCAACACATTACCTTGAGCAAATCGTTTCATCTAATCGATCTCCTTACCTGACCGAATATTAGATGCGAACCGGCATCACTGTGCTGTCTTAGCGAGGATCCCCCAGCCGCCCCTCAACACGCTGCCTCAACACGCTGATACGATGACTGGTTACCACCTCAAGCAAGGCGAGGCCACCGCTTATGACCACCACGCTCTCTCAGCGCCCGCAACTCCAGCACCTCACCGCGCAGCTCAACGACCTCAAAGCTAAGGGCACCTACTTCAAGCTCCGCATTCTCGACGATATGCAGGCGCCCGTCTGCCACTACGACGGCAAGCAGGTCATCAATCTCGCCTCCAACAACTACCTCGGCCTCACCGCCCACCCCAAACTGGCCGAGGCCGCCACCCAGGCCATCAAGGATTACGGCGTCGGCTCCGGAGCGGTGAGAACGATCGCCGGAACCATGAAGATCCACATGGAGCTTGAGGAAAAAATCGCCGCCTTCAAAAACGTCGAAGCCTGCGTCGTCTTTCAGAGCGGATTTACCGCCAACGCCGGCACCGTCTCCTCCATCCTCGGCAAAGAAGACTTCATCCTCTCCGACGAGCTTAACCACGCCAGCATCATCGACGGCGCCCGCCTCTCCCGCGCCAAGATCAAGGTCTTCCGCCACAAAGACGTCGCCCACGCCGAAGAGCTCCTCAAGGAAGTCGCCAACGAACCTGGCCGCAAGCTCCTCATCACCGACGGAGTCTTCTCCATGGACGGCGACATCGGGCCCGTCGACAAGCTCTGCGATCTCGCCGAAAAGTACGGAGCAATCATGATGGTCGACGACGCCCACGCGTCCGGTGTTCTTGGCCGCAACGGCCGCGGGTCAGTGGATCACTTTGGCTGTCACGGCCGCGTGGATGTTCAGGTGGGAACCCTCTCGAAGGCCATCGGCGCGCTGGGCGGCTACGTCTGCGGCTCGCGCGATCTCATCGACTTCCTCTATCACCGCGCCCGCCCGTTCCTCTTCTCGACCTCGCACCCGCCGTCCGTCACTGCCACCTGCATCGCCGCCTTCGATCTTCTCGAACAGGAGCCCGAACGCATCGACCGCCTCTGGGACAACACCCGCTACTTCAAGGCTGAACTCGGCCGCCTCGGCTTCAACATTGGAGGCATCACCACCCCCGCCAGCGAAACCCCGATCACGCCCATCATCGTCGGCGATGGCCGCCGGACGATGGAGTTCTCAAAGGCTCTCTTCGACGCAGGAGTGATGGCCACCGGCATCGCCTTCCCGACCGTTCCCGAAGGCAAGGCGCGCATCCGCACCATCATGACCAGCGAACACACGCGCGCACAGATCGACAATGCGCTCGATGTTCTCGACAAGACGGCCCGCAAGCTGGGCATCCTGTAGAACACCGACAGATCGGAAGTTCACAACTAAATCTCTGGGAAGAAATCGAAGAAGGCGTCAATGCTCTGGCGCAACTGTGCCTCAATCTGTTCGCGGGAGCCTTCGAGCAGGTGCATGGTCACCCGGGCGGTGTTGCCGTTCCTGAGTTCGATGGGCGCTTCACCCACCCCTGCCACTTCCTCGGCAGGAAGCAGACGCAGACCATAGACAAGAGCCAAATTCGCCATAGGATCATCTTATCTCTGTTGGCACCGGGACGCGTGCCCACAGCAGGTACAATCGAGTACGACATTGCTATGACAGACACCGCTCGCGATACCGTCATCCTTGGCTCCGGCTGCGCCGGACTTACCGCCGCCATTTACGCCGCGCGTGCCAACCTCAAGCCGCTGGTGATCGAGGGACATGAGCCGGGCGGGCAGCTCTCCATTACAACGCTGGTGGAGAACTTTCCCGGATGGCCGGAAGGCATTCAGGGACCGCAGCTGATCGAGAACATGAAGCTGCAGGCAGAGCGGTTTGGCGCGGAGTTCCGCATGGGACACCTCGTCTCGGCGGACCTGTCGAAGCGCCCTTTTACGCTTCAGGTGGGCAGCGATACGATTCACGCGCGCACACTGATCATTGCGAGCGGTGCGTCGGCGCGATGGCTGGGCCTTCCCTCGGAACAGGCGCTGATTGGACATGGCGTAAGCTCATGCGCGACCTGCGACGGCTTCTTCTTCTCGGGCAGGGAGATCGCTGTAGTAGGCGGAGGCGACTCGGCGATGGAGGAAGCGCTGTTCCTGACTCGCTTTGCCACCAAGGTCACGCTCCTCCATCGGCGCGAGCAGTTTCGCGCTTCACGCATCATGTTGGATCGTGCGATCGCTCATCCCAAAATCAAGTTCATGTCCAACACCAAGGTGGAAGAAGTCCTGGGTGTTGAGCAGAAAGAAGTCAGCGGCCTCCGGCTGCGCGATACGGTCACCGGGATGGAGTCCACGCTGCCCGTCAGCGGGTTGTTTCTGGGCATCGGGCATATCCCGAATGCAAAAATGTTCGCTGGTCAGCTTGACCTGGACGATGACGGGTATATCAAGACCCGCGATTTTGTCTTTACCCGGGTGTCGGGCGCTTTTGCCTGCGGCGATGTGCAGGACCGGCGCTACCGGCAGGCGGTTACCGCCGCCGGGTCGGGTTGCATGGCTGCCCTCGAGGTCGAGAAGTATCTCGAGGAGCACGGTCGGTGACACATACAGAATGGAACAGCTCCCATAGTGTCGAAAATTACAGGCCGGGGTTGCTGCAGTTAACCGACCACTCGGGCGCACCGTCTTTCGCACTCTGCACTTCTCCCTTTCAAGCGACTCCCCCACAGATGCTTACATCGTCCATTTTCGTGTAGCATTCGTTTGCGTTGCGAGCGGCGCTGCTCAGAGAATCGCAGCTTTTGCTGGAACCAACCTCTGGCCAAGCCCGTAATTGTCCGGAAGAGAGGCGGACCTCTGTGAAAAACCTTCTGTCTGGAACATTGTTCTTGTCGCTGATCGCTTTAACAGCCGGAGCGCAGGATCGAAGCGCCCCCGGTGCGGGCCTGCCTCCGCTCATTGATCGCGAGCTCATCTTTGGCAATCCCGAGATTGCCGCGGCGCAGATCTCTCCGAACGGACAATATATCGCCTTTGTTAAGCCTTGGAAGGACACGCGCAACATCTACGTGAAGGTCGTGGGCGAACCATTCAGCGCAGCCCGACTGCTCACGACGGAGACAAAGCGGCCCGTCGCCGGCTACTTCTGGACGAGAGACAGCAGGTACATCCTGTATGTGAAGGACAACGCAGGCGATGAGAACTTTAATGTCTTCGCGGTAGATCCTTCGGCCAAGCCTGCTGCCGGCGCCGATGCTCCGCCGTCGCGTGATCTCACAGGTCTCAAGGGAGTGCGGGTAATCCCATACGAGCTTCCGAAGAGCGATCCCGATGTCGTCTATATCGGATTAAACGACCGCGACAAAGCCTGGCACGACCTTTACAAATTGCACATCTCAACAGGCGAAAAATCCCTTGTCCGCCAGAACACGGAGCGCATCACCGGCTGGCAATTCGACCTCAAAGGCCAGTTGCGCCTGGCCACACGCAGCGCGGAAAACGGGGACACGGAAATCCTTCGCGTGGATGCGGACAAGTTTACCCAGGTCTACTCCTGCTCTGTATTTGAAACCTGCAATCCGGTGCGGTTCGACCGGGACGGCAAGCGCGTGTACATGCAGACGAACAAAGGCGCGGACGTGAACCTTATCTCACTGGTGCTTTTTGATCCCGAAACCGGCAAAACCGAGACGGTCGAATCCGATCCTTTGAAGAAAGTAGACTTCGGCGGGGCGATGTTCTCAGAAGCGACCGATGAGCTGGTCGGGACCTCCTACTATTACGACCGCGAAAAACGATACTTCCGCGACAAGGGCTTCGAGGCGGACTACCAATGGCTTCAGAGCCAGCTCCCCGGCAAAGAAATCAGCATGGGCTCGCGCACCAGGAATGAGCAGGTCTGGCTGGTCACGGCTAATAGCGACACCGAGCCGGGTCGAACACTGCTTTTTGACCGCAGGACACACACGCTCACGCCGCAATTCACGGTTCGTGAGAAGCTGCCCCGCGAAGACCTCGCCAGGATGACTTCGGTCGAATACAAGTCCTCGGACGGACTCGAAATCCCGGCGTACCTGACGCTGCCCAAGGGCGTTCCTGCGAAGAACCTTCCTACGTTGATGATTCCGCACGGTGGCCCCTGGGGACGCGATGTTTGGGGCTACAACGCACTGGCGCAGTTCTTCGCCAACCGCGGTTATGCCGTGCTCATGCCGAATTTTCGCGGCTCTACCGGCTATGGCAAGAAGTTCCTCGATGCCGGCAATCGCGAATGGGGCGCCAAGATGCAGGATGACATTACATGGGGCGTAAAGTATCTGGTCGCCGAAGGCATCGCCGACCCCAAGCGCGTGGGCATTCTGGGAGGCTCCTATGGCGGCTATGCCACGCTGGCGGGCGTGGCCTTCACCCCCGATGTCTATGCCGCCGCGGTTGATATCGTCGGCCCGTCGAATCTCATCACGCTGCTGAACGCGATTCCGCCCTATTGGGAATCGATCAGGACAATGTTTTATCAACGGATGGGCGATCCGAGAACACCTGAGGGCAAGGCACTCCTCCTGGAGCGTTCGCCCCTTAACTCTGCCGACAAGATCAGGACCCCTCTGCTTGTCGCGCAGGGAGCCAATGATCCGCGAGTGAACCGGCGCGAAGCTGAGCAGATCGTCGTTGCGTTGCGCGATCGCGGCTTTCCCGTAGAGTATTTGCTGGCGCCTGACGAGGGCCATGGCTTCGCTCGGCCGGTCAACAACATGGCGCTATTTATGGAGTCGGAGAAATTTCTAGCCGAGCACCTCGGCGGCCGATATCAGGAGGGCGGCACGCCCGAAGTAACGGCGCGCCTGAAAGAAATCACCGTCGATCCCAAATCAGTTGTCGTGGAGAAAAAGCCCGAGCCAGCAGCACCTTCCAAATAATTGGTCGTTGAACCTCCCGCGAGGTGCAACCCATCGATTCCAAAAGACGGCTGTGCCGCTAGGCAACCTCGTCCGCGCTGTTGCGAATTCGATACCTTACTCACCCCCCGGTCGGCCGGCGGCAGAACTCCAGAAGAGGTCGAGGCCCCGTTCCGCGTGGATCACGAATCAGAAGCAAGGGAATTTTCCGGATCACTGAATTCCCTTGCAATAACGGATGAGTGAACTCACTATGGACGCGAGAGCATTTCTGAACGGCTGCCGCTCGGCGGTAGAGCACTACGGCGGGTCGTGACAGAAAGCTATCGCGACTCTCTGTCCTGCTCCGTGGCGGATACCGTGATCCGGAAGGGTTTCAGCGGCATCCCAAGCAGTCCATCCCAATCTGGGCGATTCCAATCAGTCAAAGGGGCGAGCAAATGCGGTCATACCTGCTTCAGGAAAAGACATCGTTCCCTGGTCGTTTGGGCCGGGGGCAGCTGGGCAGGGCGACCCTATTCACCTTTTTAGCCCTTGCCTGGTCGACCGCTGTGCTCAGCCAGGTCAACGTAACGGAGAGGGGTTACGACCATTTTCGCACTGGCGCGAATACTGCGGAGAGTATCCTCACTCCCGCAAATGTGAGCTCCAGCGCGAATCAGTTCCACAAGCAATTTGTCATGCGGGTGGACGGAAAAATCGAGGGTTCTCCGCTCTATGCCTCCGGCGTCTCGATTTCCGGCGGAACGCACAACGTGATCTATGTCGCGACGATGCATAACACGGTCTTCGCCTTTGACGCGGATGATGGAACACAACTCTCCGCGCGATGGCTGGGGAATCCGGTCACGGGGCCCGATCTGAGTCATCTCAAACCGACGACGGTTCACCCTGAGTGGGGAATTCTGAGCACTCCGGTGATCGACCTCAAGACAGGGACGCTGTACGTCGTGCGCTGGGGCTACGAAAACGGAACCAGCGGGCCGACCTTCCGACTATTTGGGCTCGACATGACGAACCTGACCAACGACAAGTTCCAGTCGGTGCTCATTGACGGGTTCAATGTTGGCGGCAGCGGGTTCAATCGCTATCTGCAGTTGCAGCGTGCCGGGCTGACCCTGGCCGCCAAGCCGGGTGGCCCGCAAGCGCTGGTGATTGCCTTCGGCGGCGGCGAGGGTGAGGGTGCTTCTCCGGGGTGGGTGGTGGCATATGACACGAAGAAACTTGCACAAGGAAGCGCACAAGCAAATGTGTGGTGCAGCAATCCACGGAACGGCGGCGGCGGCGGCGGCGGCGGAGGTGTCTGGATGGCAAATGCGGCTCCGGCAATCGACCCCAACGGAGACATATATGTAGTTACGGGCAATGGCCCGTACAATCCGCAGTTCGGGCTGGACCAACTGGGTGAGAGCATCGTGCATCTGGTGTGGAATCCGGGAAACCCGGGGTCGCTGACGGTGGCGGACTGGTTCACTCCGTTCGTCGACTCCAGCCGCGATGACGGACACCGGGACCAGGATCTTGCTTCAGGAGGCATCATTGCATTTCCGGATGAGATGGGCCTTATCGCCGGCGGCAAGGACGGAGCGTACTACCACGTGAACCGCGCGAATATGGGTAAGCGCGATTTTACCCAGCTCCTCGACAGTCCATTTGTCGCGTCATTCGACTATCAACCCACCAACGACCACACATCGCTCTTCGACGACCTGAACCAAGTGACGTCGACCGATCCGTTCACCATTGGCCCCGCCTCCGGCGGTCGCACAGCGCACATTCATGGGACGGGCGTGTACTTCAACAATCTGATCTTCGTGCAGGGCGAGAATAATAAGGTCCGCGTCTTCTCCAAGAGCAGCGGGCATATCCGCCCTCAACCAGTCGCCCAGGGCACATCCATTGCTTCGTTTGGAACTTCCTCACCGGGAGGCATGCCGGGGGGTATCCTTGCACTTTCTGCAAACGGAACATCGAACGCGATCCTGTGGGCGAATGAAGCCTTCGGGAATCTTCCCAACGATCCCGACGCCAACCTGCACTCTACTCCCAACACTCTGCGGGCTTACGATGTTTCAACAGTGCCGAGCGGCACCTTGAAGGAGATCTGGGACAGCGAAGCGGAGCCGAACGATCGCCTTGGCGAGTCAACCAAATTTGCTCCTCCGTTGGTGGCGAATGGCAAGGTATACCAGGCTACCTACGACAATCAGATCGTGGTCTACGGGCTCGGCAAACCCTCGGCGACGCCCACCCGCGACATTCGGCGGACGGTGGTATTCATCTATGGACAGACGATTCCTGGCCAGGACATGTTTGTCCGTGGGGGCACGAAAGGCGGCGGCCCCATTCGCATTCGTCATCGCAACTGGTTGAACCCGCACACCAATACGTATCGATTCGGAGACGCCAATCTCGACTTCGAAGGAGTCGAACTCGGCCAGACGGCGCCGCCCGGCAGGTTCGGCGGAGGCTCGCCGGTGGATTGGACGACGAGTCTGGCGCAGGGCACAGGCCAGCCGTACGTGTCTATGGCCGGTTTTGGAATCGCGGACGAGAACACGTTCGGCTCGAACTACTGGATGCTTGATGTGGACATGGACTGCGAGCAGGCGTTCGATGACGGTCACGGCGGAAAGTGGTTCGAGCTGAAGGCACTCATTGCGCCGCGTCCGGGTCCGGAGGAAGACGTCGCACAGACCAGCAATCCGGCGCCGCCGTACTCGTCCCCCAACCATATGGGACTGTGCGGCATGATCAATGTGTTTGTCGCCAACTTCCCGAATCTGCCGGCGGGGCTTGATCCGAACCCGGCTCAATTTATCAAACCAAGCTACAACTACCTCTCCCCTGTTGACGACCGCACGGCTTCGACCGACGTGCTGGACAACACCCCCTGCGTCTCTCCGACGGTTGAGAATCGCTGCGTCGGGAACCTCTCGCAGAGCTGCCAGAGCGTCAACGGTGGCAACTTCTTCCGAACCGTTCAAAATTGCAATCTGAAGTCTGCAGGAGGCAACTACGGACAGATGTGCCAGAAGTCGACGGGTCAGTGTTGCACGCCCAACTCGGGGGATATCTGCCAATGACAAAAGGTATTCGTTAAGCCGCAGCGCAATCCATCCAAGTTTTGAGAATTCAGTTGCGCGCTGACTGGATTCCGTGTTCTGGATTTATGTCCGCAGTCCTCATTTTTTGCGCATTGCTTGCAGCGGCTCAGCCTGTCCTATATACCACTGGTCAACGTTTTTGAAGCTGCCCACTGTATTGCCGTTGGCGTCGAAAACCTTCAGCGTTCCGGCTTCTTCCTGAGCGTTCACACCATCCGGCACGACTGCCATTTCATTGGTGTGTTGCATTTTTACGAATACGGGCATGGAGAACCTCCTGCGTGAGGGAGCATAACACGGCGGGGCTTCACAAGGGAGAAATCGCACGGCAAAAAAAGGCGGGACCAGAGCCCCGCCGGGAGTCAGTGAGGCAAAGTCAGAAGGTGAGTCGCGCCCCCAGCTGAATGAGGCGGGGAGTGGTAGCGGACGTGATTTTGCCGTTGAGAGAGGACGCCAGGTTCGCGGTTGGCGCGCTGAGACTCACCATGTTGAAGGCATTCGTGGCCTCGCCGCGCAGCTGCAACGTAAATCGTTCACCGAAGTTGATGTTGCGTAATATTCCGACATCGATATCCCGATATCCCGGACCAACAAGGTAATCGCGCGGCGTGTTGCCATCCGCACCATAGGGTCCAATGCCGAGGCCAGGGCCATTGTTGGCGAACGCCGCAGTGTTGAACCACTCGGCGGCCACTTCTGTGCGGCTTCTGTGTGGACTGAGGAACGCGGTCTGCCCAGGGACCAGGTTCGGCCGGTTATTGTTCGCGCTGTCAAAGTTCTTGTTGGAGCCGGTGACGATATTGACCGGCGCGCCGCTGTAGAGAGTGGCGATGGACGAGATCGTCCAGCCGTTGGCGAGCTGTCTCATGACGGAGTTCGCCCCATTGTAGTAGCTGATATTCCACATGCCGGAGATGCTGGCCATGTTGCGCCGATCATTGTCTGTCGAGCCTCTTTCTTCCCACAGGTTGTCGAAATCCTGGGCATATGCCAGTCCGACTGCCGACTCATTTGCGCTTTGCAGCGAATGGCTCCAGACATAGAAGCCGTTGAGCATGAAGTTGCGTGTCAGCGGCCGGTGAACCGAGAACTGCAGGGAGTTATAGGCAGCAGTCTGGTTCGATATAAGAAAAATATTCTGGCCCAGAACGCCTGGGTCGTAAGGGCGCCGGGAGTTGATGCTGGCTTGCGATGTCGTGGCTCCCGGTGCATACGGAGCGTAATTGTCGTCGATCATAATAGGGAGATCGTGCGACAGCGTTCCGACATAGGCAAGTGTGGCGCTGAATTGGCCCGGCAACTGTTGCTGAACGGCGGCATTGATCTGGTAGACCAGCGGCCATTGTGTGTTTTCCGAGATTGTCTCGACACTGGCCGCAGGAAGGAAGCGGGGACTGGACGGTGTATATGTGTAGGGAAAGGGGTCTCCATCGGGGAATGAAGCTGGATTCCCGTAGACGTTGGTAAACGATTTGATTGAGTTGAAGGTCTGGCGAACGGCGAAAGGCTGCGCATTCGCCGGCTGGTTCCATTCGTTGCCGCTCACGCTGCCAAAGAAAATGCCCGCACCGGCGCGGACGGCGGTTTTGCCATCACCAAACGGATCCCATGCAAGGCCAACACGCGGCGAGATGTGGTGCCAGCGCAGGTCGACGATGCCTCGGGGTACGCCCTTGTCTCCCGGATAAAGCAGGCCCAGCGGAGCGCTGGGAACCACCGTGGATTGAACGTTGGGGACGAAGGTGCCGGTGAGGTTTGAAGACTCGACCGGGGGAACGTCAATATCCCAGCGCAATCCAAGATTTGCCATGAGCCGGGGCGAAACCCGGTAGTCGTCTTCGATGAAGAATGCCGTGTGCCAGTCGCTCAGCAGCCCATGGTAAGGAGTGTCCTGTTCCATGGTGTTCACCTGACCAGTGACGAAGTCGCCCAGTGCATTCCCCGTAGTCGTAGGAGCAGAGGTCTGGAAGGTGAAGACGCCAAAGTTATAAAGGTTGCCGACGATCATGTTTTTGTCCAGAGCCAGCTCCCCTCCGAAATTGAGCGAGTGTCTGCCCTTGGTCATGCTGACCAGATCGCGCAGCGAATAAAAGTCGGTGGTGGTCACCGGACCCGCGAGCGCCCCGCCCACGCTGAAATATCCAGACACTGTCAACTCGGGGAGAGCCTTCGGTCCCTGAATCGTAAAATCTGATCCGAGATCTCCAAGCGAAACCGCCGGCAGGTTGATGCGTCCTCCCGCCACCCTCGTGAAGCCGATCCAGGCTTCGTTGATGGTTGTGGGGCTGAAGGTGTGAACGTCACTGACGTTGGCGTTCTGTTGCGTCGAGAATGACTGGTTGATATCCCAGATCAGGTTGCCATTCCCATAAGCATTCTGCGTGGACTTGAGGTAGAAGTAAGTCGCCGCAAGATGATCCTTTGCGCCAATAACCTGGTCATATTTCCCAAGGTATTCGTTCTGGTCGGTCGGGCCAGTGAAGAAGCCTGTCCAGGCATTGTTCGCGCTGTTGGGCAGCGGAATGTACTGTTTGATGATGTTTGCGGCTGTCTGGTCCAACAAGGCAGTCGGAACGCATCCCTTGGTAGGAACCTGGCAGTTCGGAGAACTGTTCGTCCCTATCACCGGGGTCTTGGTGCCGGGGAAATCAGGAATCACCTTCGATTGCGTGAAGTCGCCCTCGCGCTCGAGCGACGTGGGAACCACGCCGCCGCTCAGTAGCTGACCGATGGATTGTCGCAGGCCGGCATAACTGAAGAAGAAGAAGACCTTGTCGCGAACGATCGGGCCACCGATGGTGCCGCCAAATTGATTGCGGTGATAGGGAGCATTCAGGGCTTTGCCATTCACCACGGGTGCGTTCCAGGGAACCGCATTCAGAGCTGTGTTGCGCACGAATTCAAACAGAGAGCCGTGAAGTTGATTGGTTCCGGAGCGAGTGACCGCCGTGACCACGGCGCTGGACATGCGGCCGTACTGGGCCGCGAAGTTGGCGGTCTCTACGCGAAACTGGTCGAGCGCGTCTGGGTTCGGCAGAGGGTTTCCATAGTTGCGGATTCCGGTCATGTTGCTGGCGCCGTCCAGGTAAAAGCTGACCATGGGAACGCCGCCGTCAATGCCGCCGTTGACGACGACCTGGGTGGACGGGACGCCAATTACATAGTTGGGAGTGCCGCTGGGATTGGTGAGCGGACTGGCGCTGTTGTATTGCACTCCGGGCGTGAGAGAGAGCTCGGTATACGCATTGCGGTTCACCAACGGTAGACCGATGATTTCGGCTGGCTGCACTGTTCTTCCCAACGTCGCGGAAGTTGTATCCACGAGAGCCGGAGCTTCTGTAACCGTGACAGTCTGGCTTTGCACGCCGATCGCCAGAGTAACGTTCAGGGCTTGCGTCTCGTCGACGGCCACTGCGAGATTCTCTTGCACAAGCTTCTTGAAGCCGGTTGCATCGACTTCAACGTTGTATGTGCCGACAGGGAGATACTGAATGTAGTACGCCCCCTCGCTGTCCGTCGCGACGGAACGGGTGAGTCCGGTTTCGACATTTACCGCTGTCACTCTGGCAGCGGGGACCACCGCACCCTGTGCGTCTCTGACCGTTCCCCTGATGGACCCGGTAATCTGCTGTCCGCTCGCGTTTACTGCGAATAGCAGGGCGAGCAGCCCCATCACCCAAAGTGCGGCAAGGGGGCGCTGCAGACTTTTGGCACTGCCTCCAGGTTGTACCGATTGCGTATGTATTGTTTTCACTGCCCTCTCCTTCGCATCCAGTCACGTATTCTTCAAATCCGCGACAACGAGTGTCAAGCAGATTGTGCACCATCCGTTCCGCTATGCGGGACGCATTTCAACATGGTGACCAGCGCGTTGATCTAGGAGCGTATGAGGAATGAGGGCGTGTGCTGGTGATTGCTCAGCGCTTGCGTTTGACTGGTACAACCGGGGCCTGGCGGCCGATGCGCGTCGAGAGCTCCTGCGCAGTCTTCAACATGGTCTTTCCGATGAGCTGGAAACGGTCCGGAGTAATGCGCGACGATGGTCCGGAGACGCTGAGGGCTGCCACGGCGCGATTGTTCGCATTAAGAATGGGCGCGGCGATGCAGCGCACGCCATCCTCGATCTCTTCATCGTCAATAGCAAACTCGCGGTCGCGGATGCGCTCTAGTTCGCGCTTCAAAGCAAGCACATTGGTGATGGTGTTTCTGGTTCTTGCCTCCATGCGGGATGCGGCAAGAATCTGGTCGACTTCGTTTTCCGGAAGATATGCCAGCATCGCTTTGCCCAGTGCCGTGCAATAGACGGGGTTGCGCGCTCCGAGTTTTGACCCCATGGTAAGCGAACGCTGCGCTTCGATACGCTCGATGTACAGCACCTCGGCGCGATCGAGCAGAGCGAGATGGACAGTCTCTCCTACGTCGAATGCCACGCGCGTCATCAGCGGACGCGCTTCGTCACGGATGTTTACGTGATCGAGCGCCTGGCATCCAAGATCGTACAGGTGAAGGCCAAGGCGATAACGGTTGGAATCCAGACCCCTGCGCAGCAGGCCGCGACTTTCGAGCACATGGGCAATGCGGTGAGTGGTGGTCTTGTGAAGCTTCATCGCCGCCGACAACTCGGGCAGGCCTGCTTCTCCGGAGCTTTGCTTGCCGATGAACTCGAGGATGTTGATGGCGCGATCCAGCACCTGCACCTTGTAGGGCGGCTTCTTCGGGCGTTTTACCGCGCGTTTCATCATGCGAAGCTTACCATAGCCAAAATTGTGGCTATCGATTTACGTTGCAGCTCCCACGACAGATGGAGACTGTGTTGCTTCCCGTCGCGGAAGAGAAGAACGCACATTTCCCTTCTTGACAGAGACGAGCGGCGGTGCGGAGAATAGACGACTATGTTTCACGGAGAGGACTGCACGTACCACTATACGGTACATAAATATGTGAACCTCCCGTTTGAAGCAAAATACGTTCCAAGGAAAGATGCATGAACCCGATCGTTGTGAAGCCTGAAACTTGCCGGTGGGACAGCCTGAGTCTCGGCGAAGTAATGTTGCGGCTCGATCCGGGGGAAGGCCGAA
The DNA here is from genome assembly GCA_013289875.1 of Acidobacteriota bacterium. Classification (GTDB taxonomy): domain Bacteria; phylum Acidobacteriota; class Terriglobia; order Terriglobales; family Acidobacteriaceae; genus Silvibacterium. The sequence continues at coordinate 45,623 of JABCZC010000004.1, forward strand.
TTCACACCGCGCGTCACTTCAATGTCTGGGAGGGAGGCGGTGAGTACAACGTAGCCCGCGGGCTACGCCGATGCTTTGGATTGCGCACGGGTATTGTCACCGCGTTCGCCGAGAATCCGGTAGGGCGCCTGGCCGAGGACTTTATTCTGCAAGGCGGGGTGGATACTTCGCTCATTCGCTGGATGCCATACGACGGCGTGGGCCGCACGGTGCGTAACGGATTGAATTTTACCGAGCGTGGATTTGGAGTGCGCGCCGCCGCTGGTTGCTCTGACCGGGGGCATACGGCGATCTCTCAAACAAAAAGAGGCGACTTCGACTGGGAAGAAATCTTCGGGCGGCAGAATGGTTCACGGTGGTTCCACACCGGAGGGATATTCGCCGCGCTCTCCGAATCGACCATCGTCGTTGCCGGCGATGCGATGGATGCCGCGCGCAAACATGGCACGCCTGTTTCCTACGATCTGAATTATCGCGATTCGCTCTGGAAGAGCATCGGCGGCAAGGCCAGGGCCCAGGAGATAAATCGGGAGCTGGTGCGAAAGGTTGATTTGCTGCTGGGGAATGAAGAGGACTTCTCGGCAATGCTGGGCATTGCGCTCGAAGGCGTCACCGAGGATTTCGGCGAGTTGCCGATCGCCGGCTACGAAAAGATGCTGCGCGAAGTGGCGACGGCGTATCCAAGCCTGAAGCTGGTTGCTACGACCTTGCGCACGGCGCATACCGCAAGCCGGAATGCATGGGGAGCAATTGCGCTCTATCAAGACGAGATTGTGCAAGTTGCGCAACGCGATATCGACATTCTGGATCGCGTGGGAGGAGGCGACTCTTTTGCCTCGGGCTTAATCTATGGGCTGATCGCAGGCAAACCAGTGGAGTGGGCCGTGCGCTGCGGAGTGGCTCACGGAGCGCTTGCCATGACCACGCCCGGCGACACGAGCACGGCCACGCGCGCGGAAGTGGAGCGCGTGATGAAGGGCAGTTCCGCGCGGATTGAGCGCTAGGTCATTAAGCGCTGGATCAAGGAGAGGCATGTCGGCAGAAACGAAGAGAACTCTGGAACGGGTGGGACTGATTCCCGTACTGCGCGCGAACTCGAAACATGCGGCGCATGCACTCGTCGATGCAATGATGGCCGGCGGAGCCACGGTGGTAGAAGTCACGATGACCGTGCCCGATGCGTTGAGCATACTGCGCGATCTGAAACAAAGGTATGGGGATCGTATCTTGCTTGGCTCCGGAACGGTGACAACGGCGGCGGAGGCAGCTGAAACGATTGAGGCAGGAGCGGAATTTGTCGTCAGCCCGAGCCTGCATCTCGATGTGATTGCAAAGACGAAGGAGCTGGGCAAGATTTCGATTCCCGGCGCGCTCACGCCAACGGAGGTCATCACCGCGTGGAGAGCGGGCGCTGATTATGTGAAGATATTTCCCTGCTCGGCGATGGGCGGTGCGAGTTATCTGAAGTCTCTGCTCGCTCCCTTCCCGGAGTTGCAGTTGATTCCCACCGGAGGCGTGACGCTGCAGACGGCGGCGGATTTTCTGAAAGCGGGTGCTCGCGCCCTGGGAGTGGGTACGGATCTGGTGAATGCCGCCGCGATTGCGGAAGGCAATCCGGAATTGATTACGAATACCGCGCGTGCTTATCTGGAAATAATCAGGGCAACACGGGCGTAGGCCGTAATGCAGCCGTCCCGCATGCCGGTACGAACGTCTCTCAAATCGTTGACAACCGTTGCCTCAAACAAAAAGAATGCTCCTCGTCCGGTTCGCATAGCAGTACGCCGTACCGCGAAGAAGAAGAATGAGCATTCTTGATCAGTTTCGTCTCGATGGCAAAGTCGCGCTGGTTACAGGATCGGCCAGCGGACTCGGCGCAGCGATCGCCGTTGCGCTGGCAGAGGCCGGAGCATCGGTGGCATGTCATGGCAATCGACGCTCCGCGCATGAAACAAGCGAGCGGATCCGCACGATGGGGCGCGAGTCCAAGAGTTTTGCCGCCGATCTCGGCAAGCATAATGGGGCGGAGTCCCTGTATGAAGCTGTCTCAGCTGCGATGGGCGCACCAGACATCCTGGTGAACAACGCCGGCATGATCTATCGGGAGCCAGCAGAGCACTATGACGTGCAGGCCTGGATGACGGTGCTCCAGGTGAATCTCACCAGCGTGTTTCGCCTCTGCCAGCTTGCGGGCCGGTCGATGCTTGAAAGACAACGGGGCAAGATCATCAACATTGCGTCGTTGCTTTCGTTTCAAGGCGGCATCCGCGTTCCGGCGTATGCCGCGTCGAAGGGCGGAGTGGCGCAACTAACCAAGGCGCTGGCAAATGAATGGGGGCAGCGCAATGTACAGGTGAATGCGATCGCTCCGGGATACTTCCGCACAGATAACACTTCGTCGTTGCAGAAGGACGAAATTCGAAACCGCCAGATCCTGGAGCGGATTCCGGCGGGGCGCTGGGGCGAGCCGGAGGATATGGCTGGCGCCGCGGTCTTTCTGGCTTCGGCTGCGAGCAACTATATCACCGGCGAGGTGCTGGTGGTTGACGGCGGCTGGATGTCACGCTGAGTGAAGAAAGGGGTAAATGACCGCTGAGACTATCAAGCTCGTAGAAAGGAAAGATGCAAAGGTCTTTTCGCCGGAAGAGGGACTGTCGCGACAGGTGCTTGCTTACAGCCATCAGTTGATGCTGGTGCGACACCTGATGCAAAAGGGGTGGACAGGTGCGAGGCATAGCCATCCGCATGAGCAACTGGTGTACGTCATCCGCGGCCATCTTCGGTTCAGCGGCGGAGGCAGCACGTTCGACGTGCGCACCGGCGACAGTTTTGTGGTTCTGGGGGAGATGGAGCATCAGGCCAGCGCGCTCGAGGAGTCGGAAGTCCTGGACGTGTTTACGCCCTATCGCGAAGACTATGCGGAGCAGCGGCTGTGATGATGCTGAAGGCATTTGCGCTCAACGCTGCTCTCCTGCTTCCTGTCGCGTCCTATGCTGCGCAGCCTTTGCGCTCGCCATGGGACGGCAAGGATGTGAAGCTGACGGATACTTCCTATGCGTGCCCTGCCATCGTTCAGCTGTCGCCCGATCTGACAACGGACCGCTTCTACTCCGACAGCAAGTCTTCGATCATCGATCCGGAAAAGTGGAAAGCGTACGTCGCGAGTTCGGGGCCATATAAGGATCTGGGGCAGCGGATCGTCGATGCAGCGGACGCATATCGGACGACGGGCAGCCGAGAGGCGGCGGAGTGCGCCATACGGCATGCGGACGCCGCGGCGAAAGATGGAGTATTTACTGGAAAGATGTCGTCCAACCAGGCGTACTACGTGCAGGGATGGGTGATCGGAGCGATCGCGATCGCTTATCTCAAGGTGCGCGATAGCGGTCTGATTACACAGGAACAGGCGCATGAGATTCCGTCGTGGATCGTGAGGGTAGTGCAACAGACGATGGACTACTACGACACGAGGCGGCAAAAGGGCACGGGCGATGCCGAGAACAACCACCTGTATTGGGCCGGCGTGGAGATATCGGCGGCAGGGATCGTTGCCGACAATCGCAAGCTGTTCGACTGGGGCATGGATGCTTATCGCATCGGTGTGGCGCAGATCGGGACGGATGGCTCGCTGCCGCTCGAGATGCGGCGCGGACAACGCGCTCTGCACTATCACCTGTACGCAGTGGCTCCCCTGGTGTATCTGGCGGGGTTTGGCGAAAACAACGGCCTGAATCTTTACGCCGAACACAACTATGCCCTGAAGAAGCTGGCTGTGCTTTCAACGCAAGGGCTGGTGGATAACAGTTTCTTCGCGAAGGCCGCGGGCATTGCGCAGGACACGCCCAAAGGACCTCCAACAGCGGAAGAAATCAGTTGGGCGAATATTTATGTTTCACGATTTCCCGACCCGGCGATCTCGCAATTGCTGGCAAAGGCACCATCGCTGAGCTACATGTATCTCGGTGGATTGCCTCCAGGCTCAGTACAGAAATAACGAGGAGATTTCTATGGCAGCTTCATTGACCACCTCATTTGCAACTCCACTTTCGGAAGCGGTTGCCAAGGCTGACGGGCCTTACCAGCTGCACAGTCTGGATCGCGCGGTCTCGGTTCTCGAAGTGCTCGGCGAGAGCGATACTCCGCTCAGCCTGGCGGAAATCTGCCAGCGCATGGATTTGCACAAGAGTACCGCACACAGGTCGCTTATGGTGTTGGAGCGCAGCGCGCTGATCGAGCGCACGCTGGAGAATCGCTTCCGGCTGGGACTGAAGCTGTATGAACTGGGAAATCGAGCCGTGGAACAGATCGACTTGCGCGCCCGGGTTCATCCGTTCTTCCGGCGACTCGCCGCGCAGGTGGGGGAAACGGTGCACCTCAGCGTCCTGCAGAAAACATCGGTTGTGTATCTAGACAAGGTCGAACCAAACCGCAGAGTTTGCATGAGCTCGAAAACCGGAACTTCGAACCCGGTCTACTGTACCTCGATGGGCAAGGCGATGCTCGCCTTTCAACCCGAGGAGGTGATCGAGCAGATCGTCGCAAAGATTCGTTTTGTGCGTCATACGCCGAAGACGCTGACCACACGCGATGCGCTGTTGAAGGCGTTGGAAAGAATTCGCCGTCGCGGATATGCCATCGACGATGAAGAGATTGAACTGGGGGTTCGCTGTGTTGGCGCTCCAATCTTTAACGAAAACCACCGAGCGATTGCAGCAGTAAGCGTCTCCGGACCGGCGTCGCGGATCACAGTCCAAAGCGTGCCGGGCATCGCCGAGCATGTGCTGCGCTGCTGCCGTGATATCTCCGCGTCGCTCGGGCTGAGCACAAAGAAGAAAACTCACCTGGTGTCACCCTTCCTAAGGCACTACGGAAATTGATCTCAGTCGCGAGCACATCGGCTGGAGGCGAGACGCATGGAAAACAGCATTACCCGTCGTGATATGTTGAAGGGCGCCGGAGCATCGCTTGCGGCCGTTGCCCTGCCGGGCACGCCCTTCTCATCTGAACCATCGGCACAAAGTACGGCCACTGCGCAGGACCAGACACGCGCACAGCGAATGCAGTGGTGGCACGCAGCCAGGTTCGGCATGTTCATCCACTTCGGGGTCTATAGCACAATAGAGCGGCATGAATGGGTCATGGAGAACGAAGCGATCCCGATGAACCAATATGTGCCGCATGCAGTTACGTTTAAGCCCGTATTGAATTCACCCCGTGCATGGGCGCGGCTGGCGAAGCAGGCCGGTATGAAATACATGGTGATGACCACGAAGCATCATGAGGGTTTCTGCAATTTCGATACAAAGCTGACCACCTATTGCGCTCCGAAGCAGGGGCCGGGGCGCGACATGGTGCGCGAGTATGTGGAGGCGGCGCGCGCCGAAGGTTTGCGCGTGGGCTTCTACTACTCCCTGATGGACTGGCATCATCCTGATGGAGCGCGATGCGCAACCGATGAGGCAGCGAGGAGAAGGTTTGTCGACTACACTTATGGGCTAATCCGAGAGTTGATGACCAACTACGGCAAAGTCGACGTGTTGTGGTACGACGTAGCGTGGCCGCTGGATGCGAACGGGTGGGAGTCTGAGCGGATGAATGCGATGGTTTTCGAACTTCAGCCCGAGATCATTGTGAACAACCGCAACAAACTTCCCGGCGACTTCTCAACTCCGGAACAAGAGATTGTGGCGGCGACGAATGGGCGCGCGTGGGAATCGTGCATGACCCTGAACGATAGCTGGGGCTATCAGCGCGCGGACGACGACTGGAAGTCATCCCGCACGATTGTTCGCAACCTGGTTCAGTGCGCGTGTGACGGCGGCAACTATCTACTGAACATTGGGCCCAAGCCGGACGGATCGATTCCGGAGGAATCTGTTCGTGTACTGACCGAAGTCGGCGCATGGATGAGTACAAACGGCGAGACCATCTATAAATCTGATCTATGCCAGGTGCGACGCTCCAATTACGCAAGCTTTACCAGAACCGGCAATATGCTTTATATGCACGTTCACTTCTGGCCCGGAGAGTATGTTGCAATTAGTGGACTGCAGACTAAGGTCAAGGCGGCGCATCTCCTTAAGACCGGCGCGGAAGTCAAGTTCACCCAGGACGAGTTCCAGACAAAGTTCGTTGGCTTGACGGAGAAGGCACCGGATTATCCAGTAACGACGATCGCCATAGAGTGCGAATCCGAGCCGACGCAGAATACGGACTTTGTTCGTATCAACAAGCCACGCGACGGCGTATAGTGCTACTCCTTCACCTTGACGACGATTGTACTGAATACGTCTCCTGGCGCGATGATCAGCTGGTGTGGCGTACCAGCGGGGATGTGTACAATGTCGTTCTTGGTGATGGTCTGCGATTGTCCATCCTGAAGGCTGCTGCCCTTTGTTTCGCCGTCATTTCCGGTCTGCGCGTTCATGACGGTACCGCCGGTTATGAGCGTTGCCTTCCCACCGGTGACAACGAAGATGTCGTCGTAGTGCGCGTGAATCTCGGCGCCTCCGCTGGCGGTGCGAACCGAGAGTTTGATGGCGTGCGAGGTGTAGTCGCCAAGTGTCGCTCCGCTGCTGCCCGAGGCTTTTGACGTTTGCCCGAGCGTTGCCAACTGGGCCGAAATGTCTTTGCCGGAGAAGACCTGGGCTTTGCCCCCGGTTTGCGCGAAGGAAGGAATGGCCAGTGCGGCGACGGCGAAAATTGGAATCAGTTTCATATGCCCTCCTGCGATTTTATGATTCGGCTCAGCGAAGACTTTGCAACGGAGCAGGATCCATATCTGCGTAGTCCTGATTCTCTCCACCCATGCCCCAGCAGAAACTGTAGGCCTGTGTGCCCATCCCGGCGTGAATCGACCAGCCAGGGGAGACTACAACTTCGCGATCCTTCATGACGATGTGACGCGTCTCTTCCGCAGGGCCCATCAGGTGAAAGACCCGCGCATCTTTCGTGAGGTTGAAGTACATGTAGATCTCGGAGCGGCGCATGTGGGTATGTGCGGGCATCGTGTTCCAGGCGCTGCCCGGATGAAGATGCGTGACGCCCATCACCAGTTGGCAACTCTTCGCTCCGCCGAGATAGATGTACTTGCAAATCGTGCGTCGATTGCAGGCTTCCACACTGCCCAACTCAACCGGGTTGGCTTCGTCCTTGCGAACCAGCGTTGTGGGGTGGCTGGCGTGTGCCGGATAGCTAAGAAGATAGAAGACCGCCGGCGAGCCAAGGTCTTTCGACTCGAAGGCAATGTCGCGCGCGCCGCGTCCGATGTAAAGGCAGTCGAGGTTTTCGACTGAATGGCACTTGCCGTCTACGCGAATCACGCCGTTGCCGGCAATGTTCAACGCGCCCAACTCGCGACGCTCCGTGAAATACTGCGCGCGGAGCGCGTCGTCTGCAGGAAGCGCGGTCGGACTTCCCAGCGGTGCAGCCATGCCTACGACGGCGCGATCCAGATCGACATACGCAAGACGGACCGCACCCGGCTCGTAGAGCGCGTCGATCAGAAATGATTCCCGAATCTGTGTGGTCGTCATCGTGGGATATCGGACAGGGTCGGCCAATAAATAGGTTTTCATCGCTTTCCTTCAGCAGGCATTCTTTCGTTGCAGCATTGAGTTGTCATTTGTAACCGCGTTGTGTCTGCGTCAGAAGCCAGCGCACGAATTCTTTTCCTGCGGCGAAGTTGTCCTGTACAGGCGGGCGTTTGCGCCCATCGGTGTACTCGTTGTAGAGCCACGGGTCTACGACAGCAACAACCGTGCCCTTGCCATAGTTCGCAGTGGCCATCATGATGTCGCCCTTGTCTTCGAGGAGTGACGTCGCCGGCGATTTGAGCGAGATGGTGCAGGTGTCTTTCATGTAGAGTGTGTGCGGATCGCGAAAGAGCGGGCCGCCGCCCTTTGCCACTATTTGGCCGGGTGCAAAGTCATTACCGATCACGTGATGGCTGAGCGTGTTGTTGAAATGGATGCCGAAGCGGTCTGCGATCAGATTGAGATGCTCAATGTCGGCGTTGGCAGGATCGTTCTCCATTAGGATTAGAAAGCCGCCCTGTTTAACCCACTCCGCCAGCTGATCTGCATCCTCCGGCTGCACGTAGTGAGGATTAGGATTTTTTGCCGGAATATCTGGCGAGACGATGATGTAATACTGCGAGCCCTTGAGCCCCTCGACCGTGGGAGCCGTGTAAAGGGTGTCGAGTGACACGCCATAGCTTTGGAAGATGTGCCCGAAGAGCGAAAAGCCGCTGTCACTTAAATCGTTCCACTTGTAGTGGAAGTACTGCTTCTGTCCGGCAGCATTGACTCTCTGCTGACTGTTGAACCAGGCGTCGACCAAGACCGTTTCGCCCTGAGCCAGGGTCGCATCTGACGCACGTTCCATCTCACTGGCGGCGAGAAGGAACGCACCTACCCCTTTGGGATCGTTGCTGCCGACACGCGCAGTTACATAATATTGATAGGTCCCGTCGCGATAAGGATTGCCTCCGAGGCCGACGCCCCTGACTGTGCCTGTGATGGTTACAGATATATTCGCGTCTGTCTGGACGAAATGGCTCAGGATTCCCTGCCACGCACGCGCCGCATTGTCTGAATAAGACTGCGGCAGGTATCCGAATCGAACCCCCATTTGGAGCGCATAGGTAAACATGCAGGTGGCCGACGATTCAAAGTAGTTGCCCTTCTCTCCCGGCTTGTCGAGGACCTGATACCAGAGACCGGTTTCCTGATCCTGATAGCGGACGACCGCAGCGGCAGTGCGATTCAGAATCGCTAGCAGCTTCGCGCGGCCCGGATCGTCCTTCGGGTAATAGGGCAGCGTGTCGACCAGCGCCATCATGTACCAGCCCATGGCGCGTGCCCAGAAGATCTGTGATGCTCCGGTAGTCTTGCTGGCCCACGCCTGTTTTCGGGACTCGTCCCAAGCGTGATAGAGCAGCCCGGTTTTTGGGGAGCGCGTGTGTTCTTCGATCGTTGAGAACTGCTTTGTGATGTCGGTGAAGTCCTGCGGCTCTTCAAAGATCGCCGCGTACTCGGCGTAGAAGGGCTCGGCCATGTATAGGCCGTCCAGCCACATCTGGTCGGGATAGATTTGCTTGTGCCAGAAGCCTCCCGAGGCGTTGCGCGGCTGGTGAGAGAGTTGCATGCGAAGGAGCGTCGCAGCCTTGAAGTACTTTGCATCCTGGGTGACGCGATAGAGGAGCAACAACTGGCGCCCGAGAGCGATATTGTCGAGAGAATTCGCGGCTGGATCGTATGTGGGAATCGAGCCGTCTGGTGAAACGAACTGATCTACGGATTGCTTCGCATATTTGTAGTAAGAGCCATTCGCCGTGTTGTACCAAACGGCATCCATTCCATTCAGAAGCGTGGCGAGCTCGTAATTCCATTCCCATTTCGCATCTGGCGCGACAAAACGGCCTGCGGGCCAGCGCTCGATGGTCGAGTTTGCCACGCGTTGCGACCACGGCAGCTGTTGCGGACTCGCGACGGGCATGAATGCCAGGCAGAGGACTGCCAGGACAGCGCCACAATTGCAGGCTTTGCCGGGTTTTGTCACGAAGGAATTCAATCCAAACATCATTGCGCGTTTCGCGTCGGAGCAGTCTGCGGGCAGCAGTTTCATTTGACCGTGATTTCTGTTTATCAGAACGGGTAGGCTGGTGTCTGCACGTTTGTGCAATCGCGTCCCGCTATACGAGATGATCTGTTCCCTTAGCGAGCGATGGCGCATTACTATGGCTTGGTCGAGTTCACCTTATCGAGGATGGTGCATGTCTAGAAGACTCTTGTTGCTTGGCGTGGCGGCATGTCTTTCCTTAACGTCGTTCTGCGGTTTGAGAGGACAGACCACTCCTGCAGCGAAATCCCGGGCCGATGCTGGCGTGGGAGATACGCTGGACAACCCCCCGCCGCTCGCTAACCTCTCTCCCGCTTTCAAACCCAAAGAGATCGAAGCGGCGATACGCAAGGTCGGCGACTGGGAGTTGGAGCGGGCACGGCCCTACTTCAGCCAGGACTGGACCTTTGCTGCGCTCTACGCGGGATACATGGCCGCCGCAAAAACGCTGCCTGAGCCGCGCTACGAAGACGCCATGATGCAGGTAGGGAATAAGTTCGAGTGGAGGCTGGGACCCCGGTTAACGCACGCGGACGATCAGGCGATTGGGCAGACATATCTCGACCTGTACCGGGATTATCACGAGGCTCGCATGATGGAGCCGACCAGGAGCCAGTTCGATGCGCTGATGAAATCGCCGGACGACCCGGCAAAGCCGATCTGGTGGTGGTGCGACGCGCTGTTCATGGCGCCCCCGGTGTGGGCTCGGCTGTACCGGGCGACGGGTGAGAAGTCTTATCTCGACTACATGGACCGCCAGTGGTGGATTACGTCGAACCTGCTTTACGATCCGCAGGAGCACCTGTATTTTCGCGATGCGAGCTATCTAAAGAAAACTGAAGCCAACGGTAAGAAACTTTTCTGGTCGCGCGGAAACGGGTGGGTCATGGCGGGCCTGGCGCGGGTGCTGGAGGAGATGCCCGAAGACTACCCTACCCGGCAGAAGTATGTGGAGCAGTATCGTCAGATGGCTGAGCACGTGGCCGCTCTCCAAGGGGCGGATGGTCTGTGGCGGTCCGGGCTGCTCAATGCGGTTGCCTACCCGCTGCCTGAGGTGTCCGGATCGGCGTTCTTCGTCTATTCGCTGGCGTGGGGGATCAATCACGGCCTTCTGGATCGGGCCAAGTATCAGCCGGTGGTACAGAAGGGCTGGCAAGGACTCGTGTCGCACATCTATATGGATGGGCGGCTGGGGTGCATTCAGCCAATCGGCGGGGCTCCGGGCGACTTCAAACCTTCATCGAGCTATGTCTATGGCGTCGGGGCATTTCTCCTGGCCGGGTCGGAAGTTGATCGCCTGGCGCAAGGTAAGGCTGCTCCTCACGGGCATGCACATTGATTTGAGTGAGTTACGGGATTCTCCGGCGCTCCGATTGACGGAGTTAAGAAGGTGTCGAGTCTGACGAGGTTTCTGCATCTCAGGGAACAAGGAGATTCTCTGGAATGCGAATAAGGATGATGGCGGGGTTCGCCGTGTGTGGGGCGATGGTGATGGCGGCGGGGTGTAAGACGAATGCGGTCGACAAGGGAGCGTTCAAATCGGCGATCAACGACTACTACAGCGCCAGACAAGACTGTTTGTGGTCGAGCCCGATGAAGTTTCCGGCGCAGGCGGATACATCGAATGAAGACCAAACGAAGGGATTCGATGCGCTGACGGATGCCGGCATGCTGACCCGCGCGGCGGCTGAGAAGAAGCGGTTCCTGATCGGTTCGAAGGAGGTGAACAATTACGACCTCTCCGACAAGGGCAGAGCGACTTGGACGGCGGATCCGTCGCAGCCCGGATACGGCAACTTCTGCTTCGGCCACCGCGAGGTAATGTCAATCGATACCTTTACGCCTTCGGCGGACGCGAATGCGACGCAGTATTCGGTCACTTATCACTACGCCGTAAACGGACTTCCGGCGTGGGCCAGCACGGCAGAGATGAAGACCGGTTTTCCGAAGCTGGCGACGGATACCTCCGGTCAGCAGACGGCGACGGCCACGCTGGTGAAATCCGATAAGGGCTGGCAGGTCACCAGCGTGCAGCCTGCGGGAACCGACTCCGGGACGAGCGGACAATAGGTGCTGTGCGCGCTTCGGGGCCTGTCAAAAGTACGAACGCTAATTGGACGATCATTGGACGCTTGGCGGACGGGAGTTTAACGACAGGCTCGCCGAGGGTGGCTAGTCTCTTCTTGAAGGAGACTCCCCATGAAACGAATTGCAGTCATTGCCCTCATTATCCTGGCGGGCTTCTGCACGGCCGGTAGTCTGCAGGCGCAGAGCCACGAAGTTCGAGCCAACGTCCCATTCGATTTCAATGTCGGCAGCAAACATCTCCCTGCCGGGAAATACACCTTGGTTAAGGACTCCACGGACAACATCATCGAGATCCAGAATTGGGATCAGCATATCGCCACTCTGAGCGTGACAGAAGATGCCGGAACACCGGCAGGCAATGTCAGCCAGCTAGTCTTCAACAAATATGGCGACCAATACTTCCTGAGCAAGATTCAATGCCCGACGGTTGCTCTAAATCTAGAGATTCCTCCGTCGAAGCGGGAAAAGCAGGCTCGCACACAGATGGCCTGGCTTGGTCCGGAGCAGACGCTGGTAGCCCTGTACTAGAAGCTGGCCTGGCTGCGGCGTTCACGCCTTCTCATAAAACAAGTCCGCCCTGGCAGGTGTTTTGCCCGGGCGGACTATATAGTTTAGGTTTGTTTCCGCGTAGCTCTGAAAGTTCTGGAACGCGACTACATACCGTTGGCTCGTCCGCTGTAGGTGCGGAGCTCGCGCGTAAGATACAGTGCCTCTGCCGGGACCGGAACCGTGCCGTTCAGAATCGCCTGCCTGTCCACGTTTGTTCCATAAAGCGCTTCGTCGCCGCTGTTATCCGCCCTCACCACAGCTCCGTCCAGGCTGACGCCGGCAAAGAGGCCCCTGCTGCGCGAATAAGAAAGAATCTCGGCGTTGAGCGATATATCTGTGGCAGCGGTGGCATTCCGGCCCACGGGGCCCGCCGCAACGGAAGCGTCGCCTCCGAGCTTGAACTTGTCGCTGAGCAGATGATGCAAAGCTTGATCATTCATGAAAAGCATGACCAGGTCGGTGGATGAGCCGCCAATCTGGTAACCCACGCTCCCGCCCTCGATCGCAATAAACACCGGTGCACTCCATCCATGGGCAGTGCGGCAGGTCGCCAATCCGCGACCATAGTTGCCACCGAAGACGAAGGCGAACTTCTTCTCACCCGGAATAATGGCAATACACTTCGACTTATCCAGAAGGTCGTGCGGAATGCCCTTATCGGGAGTGTCCATAATTTCCTTGAAGACATCGGCAGCTTTTCGGGTGCGAGCAACATCGTCCTCACGGTCGGAGGCGGCCGCGAACTGAGCCGCAAATATAACTACTGTGGAGAAAATCAAAAATCGCTTGAACATATATTTACCTCTTCCTGCAAGAGATTCCTTTGGAGCCTTCGCAACCGCGAGCCTGCGAGCATTCATCATTAGAAGATGCGACCGTCATCGATTCGAGATGCCCGCGGAATGTTTCTTCCATGCAAATGGAACGCTTCTACTCGCGGAACTGAAACCGCGCCGCTCACAATTTCGCGCCGACAAGAACATCATTCCAGGTCGCAACCGACTGAGAGATGCTTGACGTGCCAATCACCGGCAGAGGCAGTTGTCTGACTCCGCGGCCGATCTCCTCACGCGTTCGAGACGTAGATGAAGCGGATCAGAAAGAGCACGGCCAGCAGGTAGAGCAGCCAGTCCTGGCGCCGGAACTTGCCGCCGAGAATATGAACGCTGGCGTAAGCGATCACTCCAAAGCCGAGCCCGTTGGCGATCGAAGCGCTCAGCGGAATCATGATGAGCGTCAGAAACGCCGGGATGGCAGACAGCGGCTCGGTCCAGGGAATCTCGGTAATGGTAGTCAGCATCAGGCTGCCAACGATGATCAGGGCAGGCGCCGTGGCTGCCGTGGGAACGATGCCCACCAGGGGCGCGGCGAAGAGCGCCAGAAAGAAACCGAGGCCAGTGACGATGGCAGTCACACCAGAACGGCCTCCGACGGCCACGCCCGCGCTCGACTCCACATAGCTTGTCACTGTAGAAGTGCCGGCTAGCGAGCCGACCACGGTCGCCGCGGCGTCGGCGAAGAGAATGCTGTTCAGTCGAGGAATGTTCCCGTCTTCTCCGATGAAGCCGGCCTTCTTGGCCACGGCGACCAGCGTTCCGAGATTGTCGAAGAGATCGACAAAGAAGAAGACGAAGACGATCTCCAGCAGTCCGATGTGGAGAGCGGAGCGAATGTCCAGCCGGAAGGCAGTCTGCGTGACGGCGGCAACGCTGTAAGAGGAGACCTTCCAGTGGACGAGGCCGAAGGGGATAGCCGCGATGGTGATGGCGATGACGCCGATAAGGATCGCGCCGCGTACGCGCCAGACCTGCAAGGCTGCGATGACGATGACACCGAGCAATGCGAGCGCCGTCTGCGGAGCGCGCACGTCGCCGAGGGTGATGAGCGTCTCCTTGTAGGGTACGATGATGCCCGCGTTGTGCAGGCCGATGACGGCGATGAAGAGGCCGATGCCTCCCGCGACAGCAGCATACAACTCATGCGGGATGCTGCGCAGGATAAGCTGCCGGATTCCACAGGCGGTGAGCAGCAGAAAGGCCACGCCGGAGATGAAGACGGCTCCCAGGGCGGTCTGCCATGGCACATGCATCTTGAGCACGACCGTATAGGTGAAGTAGGCATTCAGTCCCATGCCGGGTGCGAGCGCGATGGGATAGCGCGCGATGACGCCCATGAGGATAGATCCGAACGCGGCCGACAGGCACGTGGCCGCAGTGACAGCGGGCAAGGGAATTCCGGCCTGCGCCAGGATGGCGGGGTTCACCAGGACGATGTACGCCATGGTGACGAAGGTAGTGAGGCCGGCAAAAAACTCTGTACGCCAGTTTGTATTCAGACGGGAGAACTCAAAGTAGCGTTCAAGGGCAGCGCGCATGGTCCATCAAAACATAGGTTTGGGAAATTCCAAATGAAGTTCTTGTCGAATACTCACAGCAGGCGCTTTCGTTATTCTGATCCCTGCCATTCGTTCCTCGCTGTTCAGGCTCAAATTGTATGCGCCAGAAATTTTGCGACGGGATACCTTGACTATCTACAATCGAGAGTGTAGATAATCTAGGCATGGGTAAACCGAGCGATTTGGTGCAGGGCACTCTCGATCTTCTGATTCTTAAAACGCTTTCAACTGAAGCCCGGCACGGGTGGGCTATCGCCAAGCGCATTCAGCAGATTTCCGGCGAGGTGCTCCAGGTACAGCAGGGGTCGTTGTATCCTGCGCTGCATCGGCTGGAGCAGCAGGGATGGATCAAGGCCAAATGGGGTGAGAGCGAAACGGGCCGACAGGCCAAGTTTTATTCGCTCACAGCCGCTGGGCGGGCGCAGCTCGAAAAAGAAACGGCAAGCTGGGAGCGGCTTTCAGGCGCGATCAATTTGATTGTGCAAGAAGGCTGAACCTGCGGGAGGGATAAGCAATGCGATGGCTGGACAAGCTTCGGGTGCGTAACGAGATGCTCTTTCGTCGTAGACGCGCGGCGGACCAGCTGGATGACGAGCTGCGCTTTCATGTCGAGCAGCAGGTTGCGGAGAATATCGCGGCGGGGATGGGCGTGGAGGAGGCACGGCATGCGGCGCTGCGGGCGTTCGGGAACCCGGCGGCGTTGAGGGATCAGGCCCGGGAGACGTGGAGCTGGAGCAGTATCGAGTCGCTGCTGCGCGATGCGCGGATCGCGGCGCGGACTCTGGGGCGATCGCCCGGATTTGCATTGACGGCAGTTGGCATCATAGCGCTGGGTATCGGCGCAAATGTTGCCTTGTTCACCGTGGTGCGGTCGGTGCTGCTGAAGCCGCTTCCCTTTCGTGATCCGGCGCGGCTGATCATGGTTTACGAGCACGTGAACGATAAGGAGCATACGGGTTTTCACGCGTATTTGCCCGTAGCGGCGGGCAGTTTCGGCGAGTGGAAGAAAGCAGTCGGGTCGGGCGTGGCGGAACTGGCGCTGGTGTCGCCGTGGCAGAACTACAACGTCTCGGCGGAGGGAGGCAAGCTTCCGGAGCGGGTCGACGCTGGAATGTGCTCGTGGAACTTCTTCGGAACGCTTGGAGTAGCGCCTGCGCTGGGCCGCGGCTTTACAGCGGTCGATAACAAGCCTGACGCCGAGGCAACGGTGATCCTGACGTCGACGTTTTGGAAGCGGCGGTATAGCAACGATCCGGCGGTCATCGGCAGGAAGGTCTGGCTGGATGCGAAGCCGTACACGATCATCGGAGTGTTGCCGTCCTGGTTCACCTATTCGAGCGCGTTTGGCGGCAACACGATACAGATATGGACTCCAGTGGCGCATGAGGCGCCGCCGTCGCTGATGCAGACGTTCGACGATCACGAATTTCTGGCCGTGGCGAGATTAGCGCCGGGAGTCACACAGTCGACTCTCATCAGCCAGTTGGACACCGTGCAGAAGAGGATCAAGGCGAATCATCCCGGGGCTGCGGTGCGCGAAGGGGTAATTGGTCGGCCGTTGCTGGATGACGTAGTCGAGGACTACAAGACGCCTCTCTATACGCTGCTGGCGGCGACGGGATGCGTTCTCTTTATCGCGTGCCTCAATGTTGCCAGCCTGCTGGTGGCGCGCACGGCGGCGCGGAGCAAGGAGATGGCGATCCGCGCGGCGCTAGGCGGAGGACGGCTGCGACTGCTACGCGAGCGGATGATGGAAAGCCTGCTGCTGTCGGTTGCCGGCGGCGCGACGGGGCTGTTGCTGGCGTGGGGCGCTGTGGAGTGGCTGATCCACACACGGCAGGATATGAATCGCATTGAGGCGATTCATATTGACAGCGTGGTGATCGCGTTCACCGTAGGCGCGATCGTACTGTGCGCGCTGTTTTCGGGGTTGATCTCCGCGATGGGATCGGACGGCAGGCGAATTCTGGCCGCGCTGCAGGAGTCCTCGCGAACACACAGCGGCGGACAGAGCCGCGCAGTATTGCGCAAGGCGATGCTGGTAGTGGAAGTAGGCATCACGGTGGTTCTGCTAGTGGGTGCCGGGCTGCTGTTGAAGAGCTATCAGCGATTGAGGATGACGGACCTGGGAATTCCGGTGGACAACGTCCTGACGATGCACGTGAGCCTGCCGGATGCGCGATACAAAGACGATACAAAGCGGGTGGCGTTCTTTGAACAGCTCATTGAAGGAGTGCGGGCGCTGCCGGGACTGAAGAGCGCGGGACTGGTAAGCACGGCTCCGGGACAGGGCTGGGGTGGCGATGAAGTGGTGAGCGTGGTGGAGCACCCTCCGCAGCCGAAGGGAGTCGGGCTCGATCTGATGAACCGGGGGGTGGATCCCGGATATTTCTCGGCGATCGGGATTCCGCTGGTCAAGGGACGAGCCTTCGCGGCGAACGAGCGGCTGGATCGCGCGAATGTTGTGGTGATCAGCCAGGCAGCCGCGAAGCTTTGTTTTCCTGACGGCGAGGATCCAATCGGTAGACACATCAAGATTGGGACCACGGGCAAGACGTATGAGATCGTCGGCGTGGTCGGAGATGTACGCTGGCTGATTTCGCAGCCGCCGAATCCTACGATGTATATCCCGCTCTATGGCAATGACTACAGCCATGCGACGGTTGTCGTGCACTCGGACCGGGACGTGGAAGGGTTGGCATTGCCGATCGAGAAGCTGATCGGCGGACTTGATTCAGACCTGCCGGTTTCGAACGTGATTACTTTGCGGGAGACGATCGGCCGGTCAACCGCGGATTCGCAATTCAGTTCTGTTCTGGTGCTGGCCTTTGCGGTAATCGCGCTGGTGCTGGCGGCGGCGGGCCTGTATGGCGTTTTGGCCTACCTGATCACACAGCGGACGACGGAGATCGGGATCAGGATTGCGCTGGGTTCGGGGCGGGACCAGGTGATGGGGCTGATGCTCACGGATGGGCTTCGTCCGGCGCTGTATGGGCTGGTGGTCGGACTGGGAGCGAGCGCGCTGGTTACGCGGCTCTTGGAATCAATGCTCTACGAGACGAAGGCGCTGGACGCCTGGGTTTTCGCTGCGGTGAGCCTGCTGCTGCTTGCAGTCGCAGCTGTGGCCTGCCTTCTGCCATCGTGGAGGGCGTCGCGAGTGGATCCGATGCAGGCGTTAAAAGCGGAATAGGAGGAGAGGATGCGATGGCTGGATCGAATTCGGATGCGGGTGCAGATGCTCTTTCGTCGTGGACGCGCGGCGGACCGCCTGGATGACGAGCTGCGGTTTCATCTTGAGCAGCAGATTGCAGAGAACATCGCCGCGGGGATGAACGCGGAGGAGGCTCGGCATGCGGCGATGCGGGAGTTTGGGAATCCGGCGGCGCTAAGAGATCAGGCGCGGGAGACGTGGAGCTGGAACGGGGTGGAGCTGGTCTTGCGCGACCTGCGAATCGCGACGCGGACGCTGCTGCGAACGCCGGGATTTGCGGCGATTGCGATTCTGGTGATGGCCCTGGGGATCGGGGCGAATATCGCGCTGTTCACCGTGGTGCGAAGCGTGCTGCTTAAGCCGCTGCCTTTTCGCGATCCGGATCGGCTGGTGAGGCTGTACGAGCACAGCACCGACGACAAGTTTCCTTATAACGCGAGTGCCGGAGGCGTTTTTGCCGAGTGGAAAAAGCAGAGCCGCAGCTTTTCCGACATGGCGATTTCCGGCTATGTCGGTTATAACCTCTCGGGAACGCGCGGCCAACTGCCGGAGAATGTGCGTGCCTTCGAAGTTACATGGAACCTGTTTCCGCTGCTTGGCGTCGATCCTGCGCTGGGGCGCGGTTTTACTCAGGACGATGACCGGGCATCAGCGAATGGCACCGTCATTCTGAGCTGGGGACTATGGAAGCGGCGCTTCGGCGGCGATCCCGCAATTCTGAATCAGACAATCCTGCTCGACGCTAAACCGTACACGGTGATCGGCATCATGCCGGCATGGTTCTCCTGGCCCGACCAGTCGAGGCAATTGTGGACACCCCTTGAATACAGAGAGCTCGCTGATCAGCTCCAAGCACTGGACGAGCACAACTTTATCGCGATCGGCCGGCTGAAGCCGGGCGTGACGGTAAAGGAGGCGGGTGCGGAATTGTCTGTGATCACGCGGCGTATTCACGACCAGCACCTGGATAATCCCTTCGTCAGCAAGTCGGCGAATATCCGCTCGCTTCTCGACTCGATGGTGGGTGAGGTAAAAACGCCGCTCTATGTGCTGCTGGCGGCGACGGGCTGCGTTCTGCTGATCGCCTGCCTCAACGTGGCCAATCTTCTGGTGGCGCGGGGCGCGGCGAGGCGCAAGGAGATGGCCATTCGCGCCGCGCTGGGCGGCAGCCGCATGCGTCTGTTGCGCGAGCAGTTGATGGAGAGCCTGATCCTGTCGGCTGGGGGCGGCGTGCTGGGAGTTGCGCTGGCCGCGTTGACCATCCGCTGGCTGCTCACCGCGCAACCGGAGATGGCCCGCGCGGAAGCGATTCATCCGGATTCCATGGTTGGGGCGTTTGCGCTGGCGCTGGTCGTGTTCAGTGCGGCGTTCACAGGAGTTGTCTCTTCCCTGTCGGCGGGAAGCCGATGGGTTCTGGCCGCGCTTCAGGAATCTTCCCGCACCCATAGCGGCGGATTAGCCCGCACACGACTGCGCAAGCTGCTGCTTACGCTGGAAGTGGGACTGACGGTGGTGTTGCTGACGAGCTCCGGGCTGCTGCTCAGGAGCTATGCACGCCTGCGCTCGTCGAACCTGGGATGCATCACGCAGAACGTGCTTACGATGAGCCTTGACCTGCCCGAAGTCCGCTACAAGGAGGACGCACAGCGCGCGAACTTCTTCGATACGCTGCTCGCCCGCGTGCGCAGTCTCCCCGGCGTGCAGGCTGCCAGTTATATTTTCCCGACGGTGCCAGGGGCTGGTTATGGCGGCGACAGCGGCTTTCGGATTACCGAACATCCACCTTTGCCGCAAGGCCAGTCGCAATACGCGCGGACCCTATTTATCGACCCGGGCTATTTCGCCACGATGGGTATTCCTATCGTGCGCGGACGGATCTTCAGCGAGAACCAGAGGCCACGACATCCTACGGAAATTATCGTCAGCGAGACCTTTGTGCGGCAGTACCTTGCGGGCGAAGATCCGCTGGGAAGGCATATCCATAAGGGTCACGACACTTACGAAATTGTCGGGATCTGCGGCGACACGCGCCACGAGGTGAGCGAGCCGGCAGCTCCAGCGATGTACTTCGCCCTGGATGCGGCCGAGGATATGAACAGCGCCACCTTGGTGATCCGATCCGACCGAGACGTCACTCAATTTGCGCTGCCCGTTCAGCGGATCGTCCAAGAGCTTGACCGTGATCTACCGGTGTCGGACATCCTCACCATGGACGAGGTCATCGGCAGAAATACAGCCGATGCGAGCTTCGACGCAACGTTGCTGCTGATCTTCGCAGCGTCTTCGTTGCTGCTGGCCGCGGTGGGGCTTTTCGGAGTCCTGTCGTACATCGTGGCGCAGCGTACGACGGAGATTGGCGTGCGGATTGCGCTGGGAGCGCAGCGGGGGCAGCTTCTGCGCTTCATCCTGGCTGACGGTCTGCGACCGGCCTTGTACGGACTGGTGATGGGTCTGGCAGGCAGCGCGCTGGTCACACGGCTGATCCAGTCGATGCTCTACAAGACGCAGGCGCTCGATCCCGGTGTCTTCGTTCTGGTGAGCCTGATCTTATTGTTCGTGGCGGCGATGGCATGTCTCTTGCCGGCGTGGAGGGCGTCTCGTATCGATCCGATGCAGGCTTTGAGAACGGAATAGGCTCGTGAAAGGTAGCTCGCGGCCAGCCGCGGGAGCAAGCCCGGATCGGTTAAATAAATTGCGGACTTCAGCCAGCCATTCCGTCGCGGCAACCGGGATAGAGAGGATAGGTTTACGCATTTATTAAGAATTGATATCTTTGCGCAACAACCACTGCAGTTGAATTGACAGCGACAATACAGCGGCTCTATAGTTTAAGGGTAGGTTCGCGTACGGGATACATGCGTGAACCTGTGATCGCAGTTCCTTGCAAATCCCTGCCTGCCGGATGCTCCACAATGGAGGCCGACCTTGTGCCGGGCCGCTTAAGTCGGCCACACGCATCGTCTCTTCCTGGAAACCTCGCGCTGCGACAGGGTAGAACAGGACCTCGCGATCCCCGAATCTTCGCGGATCAGCACTGAATCTAAAGCTAACGGCGAAGAAACCTGCAGTGCTGAAGTTGGTCGTACGTTGACCAGCCAATCCTGAAGTCTGCAGGGCGGAATGCGGGACCGCCGACCGAAATCCCGGAGCTGGCAGTTATGGCAGACGTCCTCAATCCTGAACAAATCGAGAGCAACCCTCTGAACACCGAACTGGAAACCCCAACGCTGGAAGCTGCGACGGATCACGCTGATTCGTCGATCGAAATCACCCACAACCCGGAAACCCATTCCGCTGAACCAACCCAGGCTGTTGCCGCAGCCCCCCTCGAGGCAATCGATACCCATTCAACCGACGAGATCGATTTCGGAAGCATGGAAGACTTTGCCGCGGCGCTCGAGTCTTTCGACCGCGAACAGGCGGCAGAAGCAGCGGCGCAGGCCTTTGACGACAATACGATTGTGTCCGGAACCGTAATCAAGCTCACGGACAAGCACGTCGTTGTCGATGTTGGTATGAAGTCCGAGGGATTGATTCCCTTGGAGCAGGTCCTCGACCACACCGGTCAGCCCAAACTGAAGGCGGGCGACGCCGTTGAGGTCGTGATCGAGCGCGAAGAGGCCGAAGGCGGCTACGTGCTGAGCTATGAGAAAGCTCAGCGCCACCGCGTGTGGGACGCCATCGAGAAGGCTGCCAACGACAAGACTCCGATTACCGGGATTGTTCTCGGCCGCGTCAAGGGCGGGCTGACTGTCGACATCGGCATCAAGGCTTTCCTCCCTGGTTCGCAGCTGGAGATTCGCCCGGTGCGCAATCTCGACGCTTACATTGGGCAGCCGATCGACGTTCGCGTCATCAAGCTCAACAAGAAGCGCGGCAACGTGGTCATCTCCCGCAAAGAGATTCTCGAGGAAGAGCAGAACGCCAAGCGCTCGCAGACTCTGGAGCATCTCGAAGAGGGCAGCATCCTGACCGGCACGGTCAAGAACCTCACCGACTACGGTGCATTCGTGGATCTGGGCGGTATCGACGGGTTGCTTCACATTACCGATATGTCGTGGGGACGTCTTACTCATCCGCGCGACCTGGTCAATGTGGGCGACGAGATCCAGGTGAAGGTGCTCAAGTTCGACAAGGACAAGCAGCGCGTTTCGCTGGGCTTCAAGCAGCTTACGCCGGATCCCTGGCTGGATGCGGTGGAGCGTTACCCCGTCGGCGCGCGCGTGCGCGGCCGGGTGCTGAGCGTGACCGACTACGGCTCCTTCGTCGAGCTGGAGCAGGGCATCGAAGGCTTGGTGCACGTCTCAGAGATGACCTGGTCGAAGCGGATGAAGCATCCGTCGAAACTGGTGAAGCCGGGCGATGAAGTAGAGACTGTGGTGTTGAGCGTGAATCCGGCCGATCGCCGCATTTCACTTGGCATGAAGCAGTTGCTCGAGAATCCCTGGGAGCACCTGGTTGCCCGTTACCCAACCGGAACCAACGTCGAAGGCCGCGTTCGCAACCTGACCGACTTCGGAGCGTTCATCGAGATCGAGGACGGCATCGACGGCCTCGTGCACGTGAGTAACCTGAGCTGGACCAAGCGCGTCAAGCATCCTTCTGAAGTTCTGAAGAAGGGCGAGAAGGTCAAGGCCGTCGTCCTGGGCGTCGAACCCGAGAACCGCCGCCTGTCGCTCGGCATCAAGCAGCTTCAGCCGGATGTGTGGGATACCTTCTTCTCGCAGCATCGCGTGGGCGACGTGGTCCACGGCAAGGTGCTACGGACGGCACAGTTCGGCGCGTTCGTTGAGATTGCCGAGGGCGTCGAAGGTCTCTGCCACGTGTCGGAGGCTACTGATTCGCACGGAGCTCCCGTCAAGCTCGAGCAGGGCCAGGAACACGACTTCAAGATTATCAAGATGAACCAGGAAGAGAAGAAGGTGGGCCTGAGCTTGCGTGCGGTCGGAGAAGAAGCCAGCCGTGCGGACGTTGAAGCCTACAAGGCTCCTGTGTCCAGCTCAACGAC
The DNA here is from genome assembly GCA_013289875.1 of Acidobacteriota bacterium. Lineage (GTDB taxonomy): Bacteria > Acidobacteriota > Terriglobia > Terriglobales > Acidobacteriaceae > Silvibacterium. The sequence continues at coordinate 68,495 of JABCZC010000004.1, forward strand.
TACGCTGGGCGATCTGATGAACTGGAAGCGAGAGCAGTAAAGCAGGTATTAGCCACTAGCCATTAGCTGATGAGCCTGCGGCAACGGCTGAGAACAAGAACGTTACACTCATAGCAAACGAAAAGCGCCACCCAACAGGGATGGCGCTTTTTCTTTCGGAGTCAGAACTCGCTAATGGCTAATCCCTAATGGCTAATGGCTATTTCTCTCTCTTGACATGCAGATCGATCGTTAGCTGCTTGCGCGAGTCGAAAGAGCTGATCGTCTTGGTTGGGCTTTTCGCGTCCTTGTATTTCGCCCACACCTCGTAGTCGGTGTCCGGCGAAATCTGTCCGAAGCGATAGCTTCCATCGGCGGTCGCGATGAAGGTTCGGATGTTGTTGGTTTTTGAATCCTGAAGGTAGACGATTGCGCTTTCCAATGGAATGCTGCCGTTCCCCAAAACCTTGCCGTCGAGCGTCTTGAATTTAATGTTCTGGGCAAAGGCGGAGCCGGCAGCGAGCAGAAACAACAGGGCCGCCAGCTGTAGGCGGCAATTCAATTTCCTCATTCTTCTTCCTCTTCGAGAGGTTCATCCTCATCGTCGTCATAGCCTTCATCGACTTTCACGAGTTCGAGTGGATCGGTCGTGACTACCTCGTATTCGGAGCCACATTCGTCGCAGACGATTACATCGCCTTCTTCGACTTCATCGGCTTCCAGATCGAGTGCGGTCTCACATTCAGGGCAAAGTGGCATGGAACCCTCCCAAGGGGACTGGAGTAGTACTTAGAAATTGAACAGGTGATCTTTTAAATTCGACTCCGTTAGTGTTGAGGAGAATCGCCCGGCGCGTCAAGCACCGGCGAGCAATTTATCATTTCGCAATCTATCCTTCGTAATCCGCGATCAATTCGCAAACCATTCTTGGAGCTGTCGAATGAAAATAAGTGTTTGCGCCAAGGCGAGCCCGATGCTCGAGCAACCCCGTCTTCTTATTCTATCTACTTGCCTCGCAGGCTTTATGGCCATGGCGGCAAGCACCACTGCCTATGCACTCTCTGACGCGCCAAAGCGCGATCTGGATGCAACCGGCGCTCCCATCCAGCCCGCGCCCGTCGACCCTGCCATTGCCGCCGTGCTCAACCAGATCTCTCCCACCCAGATCCGCCACACCATCGAGGCCCTGGTGGGCTTCAAAAACCGCAGCACCATTTCCAGCATGGATAAGGACCTTCCCGCCGGCCAGGGCGTGAGCGCCGCCGCTGACTGGATCACCGAGCGCCTCCAGACCTATTCCGGCGACTGCGGAGGTTGCCTTGAGGTCAAGCGCGACACCTTTACCGAGCCGCCCCAGACCGGGCCTAATCCTCGCATTACCCAGCCCACTACGATCACCAATGTCTACGCGATCCTGCGCGGAAAGGATCCCGAGCAGGCGAAGCGGATCATCCTGATCACCGGACACTACGATTCGCGCAACTCCGACACCATGAACACCCACGATCCCGCTCCCGGCGCCAACGACGACGCCAGCGGTGTTGCCGTAAGCCTGGAGTGCGCCCGTGTGCTCTCCCGGCTGAACCTGCCTGCGACTCTCATTTTCGCCGCCGTTGCCGGCGAGGAGCAGGGGCTGAACGGCAGTGCCCACCTGGCCAGGCTCGCGAAGAGCGAGGATTGGCAGCTTGAGGCCGTTCTCAACAACGACATAGTTGGCGGCAACACCACGCCCGGCGAAACCATGCAGGACAAATCCGCCGTCCGCGTCTTCTCCGAGAGCATTCCCGCCAACGCCACGCCCGAGGAGATCCGCCGCATCGTCGCGCTGGGTTACGAGAGCGATTCGCCCTCACGCGAACTGGCCCGCGCCATTGCCGATGTAGGAAGCGCCTACGACGCGGCCATCAAAACAACTGTGACGGGGCTTGGCACCGAAATCATCCAGGTATTCCATCCCGTGCTCGAATTCCGCCGCGACCGTTTCCTGCGCGGAGGTGACCACTCTTCCTTCAACCAGGAAGGCTTCGCCGCTGTTCGCTTCACTGAGTGGCGCGAGGACTTCAACCATCAGCACCAGAACGTCCGCACGGAGAACGGTACCGAGTACGGTGACCTGCTCAAGTTTGTCGACTTCGATTACGTCGCCCGCGTTGCGCGTCTCAACGCGGCAACCATGGCTGTCCTCGCTTCCGCTCCGCCCCCGCCGGAAAAGGTGCGCGTCGTCACTCGCGACCTAGACAACAACACCACGCTGCACTGGGACGCCGGACACGGAGCACCCTCCGGTACGACGTACGAGATCGTCTGGCGCGAAACCGCGGCACCAGACTGGCAGCGCTCTCTGGCCACGAAGCCTGGCGACCAATCGGTCACGCTGCCAATTTCCAAGGACAACGTTATTTTCGGCATTCGCGCCGTCGACCCCGCCGGACACCGCAGCGTCGCCGTGGTTCCCATGCCGGAACGCTAAGAGCAGTTGTCAGTTGTTAGTCTCCAGCCGTTCTCGGAACGAACGACTGGGGACTGGCAACTGGAGATTCGGAACTGACGACCCGAAGAGTGAGAGAATAAATCCGTGCCACGCTCCTCCGGTATTCTCGCCTTTCCCGATTTCCGCGGATTCACGCGCAAGCTCATCCTGTGGAATCTTGGAGCCTACTTCGCGCTGCTCTTGCTGGGCGTCGCGTCGAAGGCCACTGCCTCCACAATTGTGTTCTGGACTGCGCTGGTGCCCCCGGCGGTCCTCCATGGAGCCATCTGGCAGCTCGTAACCTACAGCTTCGTACACGATGGCATTCTGAACACCGCCTTCGAACTGCTTTCGCTCTGGTTCCTGGGCAGTTTTCTTGAGTCGAACCACGGTTCACGCTGGCTGGCGGAGATTTATTTTGTCGCGGTGATCGGAGCAGGCCTGGCGGCCATAGCCCTCTATGCGGCTATGCCTGCCGCAGGCGGCGGTCTCACCGGCTGCTATGGCGGAATCTTCGGCCTCCTGATCGCCTTCGGAGTCCTCTACGCCGACCTTGAATTCATGATGTTTCCTCTGCCCTTCATGATCAAGGCAAAATATCTTGTCGCTGTCTACCTGCTCATCTCGCTGGCCATGCTCTTTTCTGCGCAGCGCGCCTTTGCATTTGCCCAACTCGGTGGTGCGCTTTTCGGATACATCTACATCAAGATGGCTCCGCGCCGCGGATTCGCCTTTGCCGGCAGCGAAACTTTCTTCGGCCTGCGCAACAACTACTACCGCTGGAAGCGCCGCCGCGCCGCGCGAAAGTTCCAGGTCTACATGCGCAAGCAGAACAAAGACGTTCACTTCGACAAGGACGGACGTTACATCGATCCCGACAAAAATCCGAACGACCGTCGATGGATGAATTGAGGCCAGCTACCCGCGCCGCCAGCTACCCGCCTCTTCGCTGTTCGTGTATCGTGAGAGTTTGCGGCCCATTTGAGATTCGGGCTGTCTGACCGCTCAATTGTGAGGTTTGGGATTCGCGTGAAAGCCGTTGTCCGTTCAGCTGTTGTCCGCTCCTGGTCTGCTCTTTTTGCGGTTCCCTTCTTTTTATCGATCGTTCACGCGGGCGCCCAGGTGACGGCGACCGCTCCGGTAAGCGAGTTGCCGCAGTACACCAACCGATGGGACCTCTACGGCGGATTTCAGTACTCTCACTTCAACCCCAGCGCCGCGAGAAGTTTTCCGGCCAACAATCTGCTGGGATGGACTGCTTCGGGGGTAGTTTACTTCCGCCCGCTCTGGGGGATCGAGGCAAGCTATCGCGGCCTTCATGGCACGATCGATGTTCCGCCAAATCAGTACGGCATTACCAACCCAGCGATGTCGGAGAATCTCTTCCTCTTCGGCCCGAACTTCCGCCTGCTCCGACGCGAAAAATACGCAGCTGGGGTGCACGGCCTGATTGGTGCGGCCTACGGCTCCTTCGACAAGGATTTCCCTCCAGGTATCACGCCCAATCAAGTCGATGTCTATAACAACAAGCTGGCCTTTGGCGCAGCCCTCGGTATCTGGTACGACTACAACTTGTCGCCACGGCTCTCCGTTCGCGTGATTGCAGATTTCCAGCCGACGCACTACGGCTACACAAGTCAGAGGGAGTTTGCCGGATCCGGGGGCATCGTCTATAAGTTTGGCTCGCTGCAGAAATAGCGAGCGGCGTCACTCGCCATGCATCCATCATCGCCACGAACCTCACCTCGTTTCACGCGGGTTCCGCCCGTAACCGGGCACAAATTCTTTCTGCTGTTTCTCTTTCTGTTGGGATACCTCGTCTACTATCCCTATGCCGCTGATGCCAGCGGACTTCGCTATCACATCTTCCGCATACTGGGATCGGCAGTCACTCTACTCAGCGTGTACGCGATCAGCTTCCGTCGCGGCCTGGTTTTCTTCGCTTTGCTGCTGGCCGTCCCGGCCTTGCTGCAACGTACCGTTCTGTTTCGCGCGGATGCCAGCATACTGTCCCACTTCGCCATATTTCTTAGTTTCGCCTTCGACGTGTTCGTCATTGTGGTTATCTTTCGCCGTGTCTTTGCCCGGGAGGAACCCGATGCAGAAACTGTCTTTGGCGCCTTGTGTATTTATCTGATGGTGGCATTCAGCTTTGCTTCTCTATACACCCTGATTGCCACGTTGCAGACCAACGCCTTCTATCTCGATCCGTTGACCAACTCCCACAAATCTCCCAACGCTTTCGACTTCGTCTACTACAGCTTCGGTACCATGACCTCGCTCGGCGCGGCAGGTATCGTGGCCGTCTCGCCTCAGCTTCGTTCGCTCTCGGTGATCGAAGCCATACTCGGTGTGCTCTATCTCGCGGTGCTGATCTCAAGATTGATGGGTGCATATCGGTCGAGCCGTCACGCGCTGCAGAAGGACGATGCTGAACCGTAGACGCTGGGGGCCGGTGAGTCGGGCAGCCGACAGAGGTACGCTCTAGCTATTCGGGGACGAATTCCTGTACTCTATATAGGCCCATGTTGGGACGGTTTGGGGGTGTAGTACATTGGCAGAGGTTCGCGTGCAGGAAGGCGAACCGCTTGAAAATGCGTTGCGCCGGTTTAAGCGTAAGGTTCAGCAGGAAGACATCATCAAGGAAGTAAAGCGTCATTCCTTCTACCTGAAGCCCGGTGAAAAGCGCCGTGTGAAAGAAGCGCTGGCGCGCAAGCGGAATCGTAAGAAAGCTCGTAAAGAGCAGGACTAACTCGATAAAAGTGGAATCCAAGAGTTAGAGCCAGAAAGTAGTCGTTAACTCACAAGTCGGCGATAGCCGGATGTCCCACGCATCCGGTGCCGCCTTGCTTTGCACAACGAGGGCGCGCGGTTCGAAGTCCCCTTTCGGTGTTGCAATCTTGAAGTCGCTTCGGCTTCGCATCTGAAGCCGAAGGTTCGCCGCACTTCAATGCGGCCAGGGCCTTTTCACATAAATGTATCCGTTGGTCTTCTGATCACAACCGGCTTGTCGTTGGCCGGAGCCATTCACCACGCGAGTTGCGGTGGGGCAAGGGACGCGGGATGGACTACGTCGATAAGATTTTGAAGTGCGTGGATTGCGGAAGCGATTTTGTTTTCACTGCCGGCGAACAGTTGTTCTTTCACGACAAGCAGTTCAAGAACGATCCCAAACGATGCAAAAGCTGTAAGGCCAAGCGCGCTTCAGCCGGAGGCAATTCGCGTCCGGAAACGCGGACGACCTGTTCGCAGTGCGGCGCCGAGACCACCGTTCCCTTCAAGCCGACGCAGGGACGCCCCGTGCTGTGCCGGCAGTGTTTCCAGCACAGGGGAAGCGCGGTTCCACAGGTGAGTCGCGGCGCCTGAAGAGCTTACGCAGCGCGAGCTCCTTTGAGTCTCGGGGAGGTCGCAGCGGGAATCTAACGCGCGCGCGCCAGCTTTCCGGGGTTCTTGCCAACAGGGGTTTTAGCGCGTGCTCCGACGTTCTTGGCGGTTTTTTTGCGAGCAGCGCTTCGGGTAACAGGCACTTTCTTCGCTGCAGGGGCTTTCGCCGCGCCGCTTGCCTTCTTCGTGGTGGTGGACTTCTTCGACCCCACACCTGCGAAGAACTGTAGATTGCGCTCCTGGCCGAGCCGCTTCTTATCCTCGTGTGTGACCAGCAGGGCTTCAATCTGGACAAGCAGATCGTTCGTGTTCATGGGCTTCACCAGCACTTCGTCCGCGTCGTGCTCCTCTCCTTCGGAGCCGGGCATGGGGAAAGCAGTGAGCATGGCGACGGCGGGATTATAGGCCGATTTTCTCGCCGCCAGCACGACTTCGTGGCCGGCGCTGTCGCTCTCCATGCGCATGTCAGTGATAACCATGTGGTACTGGTTGGCGCGGAGCTTCATTTTGGCCTCGCGCGCCGAGGCCGCAGTCTCGACCTCAAAGCCATTGATCTCAAGTACGGCCTGCAGGGTGAGGAGAATGGCCACTTCGTCATCGACCAATAAAATGCGCCGTTTCATAGAATTCCTGTCTTTCGTGTACATGTGTGAGCCAAAAAGCTTGTCGCCGGAACTGCCAGCGCATGCCAGGAAAAACCCCTGGCAAGGAGGCAGAATACCATGTCGAGAATTCTTACGGCCGCCAGGAGGGAAGGGCAGGCGTCATCGCCGCGGCCTTGCTGCGGGTAATTGCATCCAAAGAAACGTGAACCACGGTATACTGAGTAGCTACGTGGCGACGCCACGAATTCTGGAGGACACCCATCGATAAGCGTTCGGCCAAGCAGTTTATCCGCATCAATGAAAGAATCCGCGCGCGCGAAGTGCGTGTGATCGACGACGCCGGCGAGCAGCTCGGCATTCTTCCCCCCTTTGAGGCTCTTAAAATTGCCCGTGAGCGCGGGTTGGACCTGGTGGAGGTGTCCCCGACTGCGGTCCCGCCCGTCTGCCGCATCCAGGACTACGGCAAATTCCTCTACGAGAAAGACAAGAGCGACCGCGCAGCCCGGAAGAAGCAGAAGATCATCATCATCAAGGAAGTCAAGTTCTCCGTCACCGTCGACGAGCACGACTACCAGACCAAGAAGAACCAGGCTGTGCGGTTTCTGACCGAGGGCGACAAGGTCAAGGCATCGCTGCGTTTCAAGGGACGCCAGATGGCACACCGCGAGCTGGGCTACGCCATCATCAACCGGCTGATCCAGGATATTGGCGATGCCGGCTCGGTGGAGTTCATGCCGCGCATGGAGGGCACCACTCTGCACGCGATTCTGGCTCCCGGCAAGAAGGAAGCTCCCAAAAAGCCGTCGGCTCCCAAAGCGCCCGCAGCCGAGCCGGTGGCGCAGACGCAGAGCGCGCAATCGTGAAGAGCGCTCGCCCTTGTTTATCGCACTAGACCCGCACTGTACGATCTTAGAAGCGTTCATCCCATCCTTCAAAGCTGAGGGTGGGATGCGAGCGCACTCTTCCTGCGGCCTTCGTAAACCTGTGAAAAGCGGCCGGCAGTTGTATACACTGGTGCATCCTGCAGCGGTTTCACCCCAGGCAGGAAGAGGTAGGGCTTTTGTCCGGTACTGCCGCCAAAGAAACCGATAGCGAAGTGAGCGAACGTGGCTTGCGGATCCTCGTCGATGCCTCGGCTGCGTTGCTTACTGTCTCCGATGTAAACACCATGCTGGGACGCGTTCTTGAATGCGCCAAAGAGCTGATCGGCGCCGAAGCCTGCGGCGTGTGGCGCAGCCTTGACGGAGGCTACAACTGGCGCATGCTGGCCTCTGCAGGGCTCTCCGATTGCAAGGGCGGCAGCCTGCTTAAGGTTCCCGATCCCTCTCTGATACCAGAAGTGGCCGCGCTCGAAGATGTTCGCTCTCTGCAGGTCCTCGCCGACCGGGTACCGTGGTATGACTCCGAACAGATTCGCAGCCTGATCTGTGTCACCCTGCGAATAGGAAACCGTCTCGCCGCTACCGTCACCTTCTACTACCGGAAGCGGCGCCGCTTCACGCGGGACGAGACTCAATATGCGAGGCTGCTCGCGAATCTCTGCGCTTCTACGCTTTACATGTCCGAGCTGCAGGAAGCTCAGCAGCGCGAGCGTACCTCTCTCAAGTTTCTGGCGGAAGCCAGCGCCGTCCTCGCCTCATCCCTCGACTACCAGAAGACCCTCAACACTGTGGCGCGGCTGGCCGTCCCATTCCTGGCCGACTGGTGCACCGTGAGCATGTACGAGAATTCCAAACTCACGGCCATCGCCATCGCCCATGTCGATCCCGAACGCGAGCGCATGCTCGGACAGGTGCCTCAGGAATTCGGCGAACGGCTGCATGAAGCCGGAGGAACCGGAGCCGTTCTCTCCACCGGCAAGTCGCTGCTTTACAAGTCGCTTCCCGAAGAAGAAGTGGTGGCCGCGGCAAAGAGCCCGGAACACCTTGAGTGGATCCGATCTCTAAGCATGGTCTCGGTCATCGTCGTCCCGTTGAAGAGCCGCGATCGCCTAATCGGAGTGATGCATTTCATCACCGACCAGAGCAAACGCCATTTCACTGAGGACGATCTCCACCTGGCGGAAGACCTGGCAGGGAGAGCGTCGACGGCTGTCGAGAATGCACAGCTCTTTCGCGAACTCGGGCTGAGCGAATCGCGCTACCGCTCCCTGATCGAAGCGACCTCTTCGCTCGCGTGGACCTCGGATCCGGAGGGCAAGTTCGTGGAGCCGCAACCGGCGTGGTCCGCGTACTGCGGACAGACCTGGGAAGAGTTGAAAGACCACGGGTGGGCGAATGCGTTGCACCCCGACGACCGGGATCGGCTGCTCCGCGAGATTATCGAGGGGACGGAGGACAAGCAGGAATTCCGTGGACGACTTTGGCATGTTCCTTCGAAGACTTACCGCCACTGCACCGTGCGCGCCGTGCCGATGAAAGATGAAGTGGGCCAGGTGCAGGAATGGGTGGGTGTGCTTCTGGATATCCACGATCAGATCCTCGCGGAGGAAAAGCTGCGGCGCACCGAACAGTTGGCGACAGCCGGACGCCTCGCCGCCACCGTCGCACACGAGATAAACAATCCCCTGGAGTCGGTCACCAACCTCATTTACCTGGCCCAACAATCTGACGCTCTGGACCCCACGACCCGCTCTTATCTGGATACCGCTGCCCAGGAAATGCAGCGCGTCGCGCAGATCGTCCGCCAGACGCTGGGCTTCTATCGCGAGAACTCCGCTCCGAAAGATGCCGACATCGGCGAGATTGCCGCCGAGGTGCTGGATCTCTATCGCCGCAACTTCATGGCCAAAGGTCTCCGTGTAGCGTCAGAGATCGATGCTCAGGCAATGGCCTGCGTGGTTCCGGGTGAGATTCGCCAGGTGATAGCCAACCTCGTCGCCAACGCGATCGACGCCAGCAATCCCGGCGCAGAGATCCGCGTCACCGTAAAGAAGCAGGAAGAAGATGTGCTGATTCGAGTGGCCGACCAGGGCACTGGCATCTCAGAGGAAAGCCTCGGCCATCTCTTCGAGCCATTTTTCACGACCAAGAAGGACCTCGGTACAGGGCTGGGTCTTTGGGTAAGCCGCGGACTGATCGACAAGCACAACGGCACGCTGACCCTGGCAACAAAGACCGGGGAGCAGGATCACGGGACCACCTTCACGATTCTGCTTCCGGTGGAAGGCGAGAGCGACGGCGTCGACGCATTATCCTGCTGACGTTGCTCAACTCACCTGGGACGGCGGCAATGAATCCTCTCAGCGCTCGGCCTTGGCCCGCCACTTCGCTGCCAGTTCCGGATCGGCCAGCGCCTTCACGAATACGCCCCCAACCACGCTGCGCGCCTGGAAGCCGATCTGCTTGCCGTTCTTTGTGTCGTACCAGTCGGTGAGCGGCACTCGCGTCGGTGTTTCATTCATCCATTTCACGATTGGATCGAGCAGCGCAGTAAAGTCTGCAGGATTCTTCGTCATGGTCGCCGTCCACAACTCCCAGTCGAGCTTGGTGTAATCGGCGCGGTTGTCCAGCGGCAATCCATAAAGGTTCAGATGGCGCAGATAAAACGCGATCTCCGTCTCGCGCACCTTCGGCGCGAAAAGATCAAGCCCGAGAAGCTGATCCCACACTAGGTTGTATTTTTGGCTCCACGTGCCTGAGCGGTCGAAGGCCAGCTTGTAGTGATCCCCGTCGCGAGCCATCTCCTCCCACTGCGTTGCCATCTGTTTCGCCGCCGCAGCGTAATCGTCCGCAACCGCGTTCTCTCCTAACCCGCGCGCCATCTCGGCATACGCGCCCAGTCCCTCGATTGCTTTGATGGAGAGGTTTGCATTGTGCGCCAGATGGCCTGCGAAGTCATCCGTGCATAACTGGTTCTCTGGATCGAGCCCCTTCTCGCGCACATACTTCGCCCACTTCGTGAACTCCGGCCAGAACTCCTTTGCCACATGCCAGTCGCCCTGCGCCTGCCCGAGCGCCGCGCCCCCATGGGCTTGGCCCAGGGCCGCTCCCAGGATCAGCAGATTCCCACTTTCCTCCACCGGCATCTGGTTCTCCTCGGTTTGCTCGCCGCCGCCGTACTCCTGCCCGTTGGCCAGCGGATAGCGGCCCAGATCGTGCGGTGCGAAAGGAAACTTCCATCGCGGCAGGCTTGCATATTCGAGCACGGGCCGCACCTGCGCTTCGAGCAGCGCAGGATTAAAGAACAGAAAGAACGGCGCCGACGGGTAGAGCACGTCCACCGTAGCGATATCGCCGTTCGAAAAATTCTCCTTGGCGAAGAGCATCGGCTTGCCGTCGAGATCGGCAACCAGGCCATGCGCAGCGAGAGCCTGCCGATAAGCCAGCATGCACAGCTGCCGGTATCCCGCGCCGCCCGCGTGTTCGAGATCACCGCCGAGTTCATCGTCGTATTTCCGGCCGCGACCTTCTAGCGCCGCATACTCCGTCTCTGCCTGCGCCAACATTGCCTGCACCGTCTCGCCATTACGCTGCCAGTAAGGGCGCAACTTGCGCTGGAAATATTCGATCGCATATTCCTCGGTGTACGAGAGAAGCACATGCCTGCCCGCGGTCTGCCCCGGCGCCACTTCGATTCGAAGAAGCACCGCCAGGTGCGCTGCATGATCGCGCGGTGTCTGCGGCATGTCCATGTCATCCGACGCAGGCAGAGCTCCGGCCTTTAGAAATTCTGCAATCGCCTGCGAGGATGCAGCGAGGGTCGCCTGTTCACTGTTCGGAACAGCAAGATGAAAATATCCCCAGTCGATGCGCAGATCGTCGCCCGAACGATTCAGCACCTGCTGATCACGCGACCCGATATTCAGGACGGTGAGTCCTGCAACTTGTGAGCGGCCCCACGTCACCTGTTGATTGTCAGTGTTCACTGCGACGCGCCCGTCCACATCAAGGAGCAATTCCACCTTGTGGCTCTTGCCGTCGGTACTGACGACGTTCCATATCAGATACGTCACCGGGCGCGACAGCAGGTCGAGATCTTGAGGAAACGCCGGCGTGAAAAAGATAAGCGCGAGCTTCACGCCCGCCGCCTCGAAGACATACACCGTATGCGTCGCCTCCACATCGACCGAGTCTTGCTTCATCGCTGGCACCGTCCGCGGATACGCGCCCATGTAGCGATAGGCCACTCCGTCGATGCGCGCGATCCCGGTGAGCGGCTGCTCCGCGCCCGTCCAATGACGTGTGGGCTGATCGGTAAGCTGGTTCGCCATGGACCAGATGCTGAAGTAGGGATTGTGAGTGATGAGCGGAACGGCCGGCGGTCGCGGCTGCTGAGCGCGGGCAACGGGATGCGAAGCCAACGCAGAGACAATGACTGCAAGCAGAAAGAACCAGGATCTAGCCGATTTCACGAAGCCCCACGATCTCAAACAGTGTTCACACTCAGCCACGGTGCAGTCTTTTTATCAGAACAGGAGACCCGTTTCACTGGTTCGATCTAACTAGTGTGGTCGAGAATAATGCGCCAGGCGTCGGGTTCGCGTTCCCCTTTGCCTTCGCGTTCAAAGATCAGAGAGAAAACGCCGCTGGCTTCACCACCGCCGCCCTCAGTCCTCGCCAGGTGGTACTTGCCCGTGACCACGGCATAATCTTTTCCCAGCATGCGCACAGCCAGCTCCGAAAAATCAAGCTTGCCCATCGCCTCATTGGTGGCGTACCGGGTCTTGTAGTTCTCCAGGATCGGACGATACCCCTGGCGTAGAGTTTTGCCGATAAACGTCGTATCCGGCGCGTCCTTATAGCCGTGCATGAAGGTGTCGATGTCGCCGCGATTCCACGCCGCCTCCTGATCGTGAAGCACCTGTTCGATGGCCGTCGTGTCCTTGGAAGTCTGGGCCAGCGCCGCCGCGCAGGTAAGCAGGATCACGCAACCAATTCCCGCAGATTTGTGAACTCGCATGGGTCTCCTCCGGATCGCAGTATTTCACAGCCTTTCCCACAGTCAGATCAGGCTTTCGTCGCTGTCTCGCCGGACATACAATCGAAGCATGGCTACGCAGGCTGCGCCGAGGACCGTCCACACCGTCTGCTCGCACGATTGCCCGGACTCCTGCGGTGTGCTGGTTACGATCGACGCGACGGGCCGCGCCACACGCGTGCAGGGAGATCCGAGTCACCCAGTGACACGCGGATTCCTATGCGGCAAGGTGGCGAAGTACCTCGACCGGGTCTATTCACCCGATCGTTTGCTCTATCCCATGCGCCGCCGCGCAGCCGTCCCCAAAGGCCCGCTGGCACAGGGCCGCGAACTCGCGGCCTTCGAGAGGATCTCATGGGATGAGGCGCTCGCAACAACCGCGACACTCCTCCAGAAGATCAGCGACGAGTATGGACCCGAATCGATCCTGCCCTATTCCTACGCAGGCACCATCGGCGTTCTCGGCTACGGATCGATGGACCGCCGCTTCTTTCATCGCCTCGGAGCATCGCAGCTTGACCGCACCATCTGCTCCACAGCTGGTGGAGACGCCCTCGTATCCGTCTATGGCCGCAAACTGGGCACAGACACGGAAGATTTTCGCGAAGCGCGCTACATCATCGCCTGGGGCGCGAATATTCACGGCAACAACATTCACTTGTGGCCCATGATCGAAGAAGCGCGGCGCAAGGGCGCGAAGCTGGTGGTGATCGATCCCTACGCGACACGAACGGCCCGGCTCGCCGACTGGCATATTTCCATCCGTCCCGGAACTGATGCGGCCCTCGCTCTGGGCTTGATGCACGTTCTCATTCGCGAGTCGCTCTACGACCGCGAGTACGTTGACGAACACACGCACGGCTTCGAACGACTGAGAAAGCGCGCCGCCGAGTACACGCCGGAGTGTGTTTCCCGTTATACCGGCATCTCGGCGGCAGACATTGAGCGGCTCGCCCGCGAATATGCGACCACCCTGCCTGCCGTTATTCGCATGAACTATGGCATCCAGCGCGCGGAGAATGGCGGAACAGCCGCGCGCGCAGTCGCCATGCTGCCCGCATTGATCGGAGCGTGGAAGCACCGAGGCGGAGGCTTGCAGCTCTCGACCAGCGGAGCGTTTCCCTGGGACAAGCGTGCGCTGGAGCGTCCCGACCTCATGCTTGCCGGCCCGCTGAAGCGTGTAGCGCGGGCCGTGAATATGGCACAGCTTGGCCATGCGCTCACTGAACTCGACGCACCTCGCATCCACGCCATGTTCGTCTACAACTCGAACCCCGCGGCCATTGCGCCCGATCAGTCGCAGGTGTTGCGCGGCATGGCGCGCCCGGATTTGTTCACCGTCGTCCACGAGCAGTTCTTCACCGATACAGCCGACTACGCCGACATCCTGCTCCCGGCAACCACCTTCCTCGAGCACAAAGACGTGCAGGGTGCGTATGGCCACTACTATGTCCAGATCTCCAACCAGGCGATCGAGCCGCTCGGCGAAGCCCGCTCGAATGTGTGGGTCTTCTCCGAGCTGGCTCAGCGCATGGGGTTTTCCGAACCGTGCTTCCGCGATACGCCCGACGATCTGATCGCGCAGGCGCTTCACGAAGGGGGCGAGCAGCCCCTGTGGATGGAAGGAATAACCGCGCAGGCTCTCGACGATGCCGGCGGCCATATTCGGCTGAAGTTTGAAGCCGAGACGGCAGGCGGAAGGTTCCTGCCCTTCGCCCATGGTGGATTCAAAACTCCCAGCGGCAAAGTAGAGTTTTATTCCGAAGCCTTCGCCGCTCAGGGACTCGATCCGCTGCCCGGCTTTGTGCCGCCTACAGAATCGCGGCATGGCGTTCAAGCAAACGGCGACGCAGGGGTATACCCGCTGGAGTTTCTGCCGCGCAAGGCCGACAATTACATGAACTCCACCTTCGCGAATCTGCCTGTGCACCAGAAGATGGAGAATGGCTATCACGCCACACTCGAAATGCATCAGGACGATGCTTCTCAACGTGGCATCGCCGACGGCGATCTTGTCGATGTCTTCAATGCTCGCGGGCGAATTCAATTGACCGCACGCATTTCCGCAAACGGACATGCCAGCATACCCGCAGGCGTCGTCGCATCGCGGCTCTCTTGGAACAAGCTTTCTCCAGGCGGGCACAATGTAAATCTGCTGACTTCGCAGCGCCTCACGGATATTGGCGGAGGACCGACCTTCTACTCCACTCTGGTCGAAGTGCGGAAAGCCGCTCCCGAAGCGAAACCCTGAACCGTCTACTGAATATGCCGGGGAGCGAACTCTCCTTCGTTCCGTTAGACTAAAGCCTGTTGATGCAGAGGTGCCATGCCTTTGGCTGCGAGCTTCCAATGTGCTGGTTGTGGAGAGTGGAATGAAACTGTGGTGGATGAATCAGGCGGCGGCCGGCAATGCTACGTGGAAGATTGCCAGGTCTGCTGCAAGCCGAATGTCCTTGATGTCCGATGGGACGTCAAAGGGTTTCTTATCCACGCAGAGTTGGAAAGTTGACCGCAGTTCGGCGCGGTGCGCGGCAGCTCGCTGATGGGGAACCGGACGCGGAATCAGATGGCGGAGTTGGGGTCTGCGGCATCCGTCCCATATAATCGCCTTTTACTCAAGATTGGCCTGATTTTTTGCAGTGAGGGTGTGCATATTTTTCCCGTCGAACGCGGGGGCGCAAGCTCCCCAATCCAACTGAGCCAGAGTTTGCGCCGTCCCATTCGCCGCACACTGCAATTTCTCTCTTTCTTTTGCTGCCTGCTGGCACTCTCGGCATGGGCGCAGCAGGAGATCATCAGCCAGATTCGCGTAATCGGCAACCGGCAGATTCCCAAGGAAACTGTTCTCGCCCGTATGTTCAGCCGGGTCAACGATACCTATGACCCGCTGACCGTGGAACGCGACTTCAACTCGCTATGGAACACCGGCTACTTCGAGAACGTGCGCATCGAGAAGGAAGAATCTCCCAAGGGCGTGATCCTCGACGTCTACGTGACGGAAAAGCCTACCATTCGCGAGATCAATTACAAGGGTTTGAATTCAGTCACCCAGTCGGATGTGCTCGACCGCTTTAAGAAGGAAAAGGTCGGTATCTCCGTCGAGAGCAAGTACGATCCCACGCGGGTCGCTCGCGCGATCGCCGTGCTCAAGGAGTTGCTCGGCGAGCATGGCCACCAGTTTGCCATCATCAAGGCCGACATCAAGAAGATCCCGCCCGCCTCAGTGCAGGTGAATTTCATCGTCAAAGAAGGCCCGAAGGTCCAGGTAGGCAAGATCACTTTCACGGGAAATGAGCACATAAGCTCGCGCGTCCTGCGTGAGTCGATGAAGAACCTGCGTCCCATCGGCATTCCCAAGTCGATCTTCCTCGAGAATATTTTTTCCCGTACTTACGATGCCAGCAAGCTCGAAGAAGATTCGGAGCGGGTTCGCCAGGCGTATCGCGACAAGGGATATTTCCGCGCCAGCGTGGCCGATCCGCAGACACACCTGCGCAACGAGAGCGGCCTGTCGCTGCTGACCTTCCGTCCGAAAAAGGGCAAGCGCATCGACATCCTGATGCCCATCGATGAAGGTAGCCGCTACCGGCTGGGATCGATCACTTTTACGGGCAATAAAGCGGTCACCAACGTCAGGGCGCTGCGCGGCCAGTTCGCCATGAAAGATGGCGACTGGTTCAACGCCACCGCCTTCGGCAAGGGCCTGGAAAACCTGCGGAAAGCCTACGGTCAGCTAGGCTACATCAACTTTGCCGCTATTCCGAATCCCACCATCGACGAGGCGAAGAAGACGGTCAACTGGAACGTGGACATTGACGAAGGCAAGCCTTTCTATGTCTCCCGCATCGAGTTTCAGGGCAATACCGTCACGCGCGACTTCGTCATCCGCCGCGAACTGCTGCTCGAAGAAGGCGCCGTCTACAACAGCCATCTCTGGGAGTTAAGTCTGCTGCGCCTGAACCAGCTCGACTATTTCGACCCGCTGAAGGTCGATCAGGACTCCGAGACCCACCAGAATGCGGAAAACGGCACCGTCGATCTGCTGCTGAAAGTCAAGGAGAAGGGCAAGAACTCAATCGGCCTCAATGGTGGCGTCAGCGGTCTGGGCGGGGCATTCGTCGGCCTCAACTACCAGACCAACAACTTCCTCGGTTTGGGTGAAACTCTGAGCCTGCAGGCCAACGCCGGCGACGTTTCGAAGACCCTGCTGTTCGGCTTCAATGTGCCGTATGTTCGCAACCGTCCGCTGAACCTGGGATTCCAGGTATCCGACAATAAATACGACTACAACACGACGAAGAACTACAAGATCGCGGGAGGCACTCCGGCCAATCTGTCTTCTGCCCAGCAATCGCTGTTGCAGAATTACAACCAGGCTTCGAAGGGATTCAGTGTTTCCGCCAGCTATCCCATTCGCCACAGCTTCAAGCGAGTTGGCTTAACGTACAGTTGGAACCACTCGAATGTCACGACTTTTAGCGCGGCGTCGAACAACTACTTCCAGACCCTGGCTTTTCGCAGCGGCATTCAGGGCCAGAACGCCCTCACCGGCATCATCAATAGTCAGGCCTCCTTCAGCTTTTCGATGAACAGGCTGGATGCCGCGTATCAGCCGCATCACGGCTACGAGTTCTCGTCCGCACTTCAGCTCGCGGGCATCTGGGGCAACGTGCGTTACATCAGCCCCATCGTCGAATATCGCAGCTTCCACCCCATCAAGGGTCTCAAGCTCGATCCCGAGGGGCGCAACGTTCTTGGCTACCGTGTGCAGGCGGCCTACATTCACGGCCTCGGCGGAGACGTCGCTCCGCCATACAACCGCTTCTATTCGGGAGGCGAGGCCGATTTGCGTGGCTTCGATGTGCGCTCGGCTACACCCTACGGCTTTGTTCCGACGCGCGTGCTCTTCAACCTTACCAACCCGGACGGATCTACCGTACCTCGCGATCCCACCAATCCGACCCTCGGTCCCATTCAGGTGCCCATCCCGGTCTATGGCATCGCTTCCATCGGCGGAGATACCAACTTCACAGGAAACCTCGAGTACCGTATCCCGATCTATGCTCGCACGGTGAGCGTGGCGATCTTTGACGACTTCGGCCTCGACGTAATCCTCGACAAGAACCAGTTGCGCCAGAGTCCGGAAGGCGCCGCGATTCTCAATTCGCCCCTCTACGGCTGCCCGAACTATGTGAACGGCTCATGCCAGGGCGGCGTACAGATCAATTTTGGAAATCTGATCAATCCCGTCTACGGCACCAACCTCGTCCCGCGCATGTCCACGGGCGGCGAGATCGATGTGATGATGCCGATCATTAACGCGCCCTTCCGCCTCTTTTATGCCTACAATCCGCTGCGCCTTGACAAAAACTTCTATGCTCCCGACCTGATCACGCGCAGCATGTTCCCGGCCGGAGGAGCTGGCGACTACTCCTATGCGCAGGCACAGCAGGCATATGGAGCGCAATACCAGGCTCGTGAGCCGCGCAAGACCTTCCGGTTCACGGTCAGCACTACCTTCTGATACTTATGAGCGTCTAAACCCCATCGGCGGCAGGAAGGGATGCGGTTTTGCCGCCAATTGGTTTCACGGACTTTGATTGACCGTCTGGGGCTCCGAACCTATATAATTTGGCTCAGTTCCTGAATATGTCTTCTGATCGTGTCTCGTCACTGCGTTCCACGCCTCTCCGGCTTGGAATCTGCCTCAACGAACAGCGCAGCAGGTAGATCAGGAAGCGAAGTTCGCTTCCGCAAGTGCGGGCGATCTCACTAAACCGGAGGATTTTTTGATTTCCATGAAGCGTGTCATGTTAGGTTCGTTGCCCCTCGTTTGCCTGCTTGCGTCGGGGCTTGGCGCGAGCGTCTTTGCCCAGGCTGCCGCCGGCGGCGCTCCCCCCCCCACATCGGCAGTGGCGGGTACCAGCAAGATTGCCGTTATCAACTTTCAGGCTGCCGTCGCTCAGACCAATGAAGGGCAGCGCAACTTCGGCGAATTACAGAAAAAGTTTGACCCCAAGCGCGCACAGCTCAAGACCCAGCAGGACGAAATAGACTCCCTCAAGAAGCAGCTCCAGGCTTCCGGTGACAAGCTGAGCGATGCCGAGCGCCAGACCCGTCTGAAGACCATTGACGAGAAGGAAAAGGCATATCAGCGCTCCGGCGAAGACGCCTCCAACGACTTCCAGCAGGAGATGCAGACTACCTACGCGACGCTTGCCGAGAAGGTCTTTGGAACCGTTCAGTCCTATGCGGAACAAAACGGCTTCACCGTG
The DNA here is from genome assembly GCA_013289875.1 of Acidobacteriota bacterium. Classification (GTDB taxonomy): domain Bacteria; phylum Acidobacteriota; class Terriglobia; order Terriglobales; family Acidobacteriaceae; genus Silvibacterium. The sequence continues at coordinate 87,127 of JABCZC010000004.1, forward strand.
GTGCTGGACGACACCCCCAGCCAGCAGGCGGCTCCCACTGTACTCTGGGCCAGCAAAGGCACCGACATTACAGCGGCGGTGATTCAGGCCTACAACGCCAAGTCCGGCGTACCTGCACCTGCGGCGTCGGCGGTCCCATCCGCTCCCGCCCCGTCGCGTTCCACCACCACGCCGCATACCACGGCGGCTCCTCCCAAGCAGTAGATTCTGCTTCCCCTGCAACAAAACAGGCCTCGGCAACCGGGGCCTGTTGTCATGTTCTGGATCATCCGCCTGCTCCCCTGGCACTCTGGCTCTCCCTGTGGAAAAAAATGTGGAAGTTTTGCCATTGCAAACGGGAACACTGCGGTGCCAGCGCGGCATTCTGGCTATCGGTTCGATTTGTCACGCTTCTAAACCATTGATTCCATGTGTATCCCCGCAGGGGCGGGCCCGGGTGAGGGTGCCCGCACCTTTGGTAACTTTCGCAAATGCGAAAAAAATGCTTTCCACAATGTACGTTACAGGGCGATGACGCATCGCGTTGTCGGACGCACCCTATTGAGCCAGCCGGCCTGCGCCTGGCAGCGCCTCGTAGAAGGAATAAGATCGCTCCATTTCCTTAAGGCTGCACTTGAGCGCACACAGGTTCGACCTGCCTTTACGAAACGCCCCCCACGCTTCCTCTTGACAATCTAGATGAGCGGCATGTATTCCTCTTGATTATCTAAAGGAGTCCCTATGCCCGACAAAGCCAGCGAACTGGTCCAGGGAACGCTGGAGATGCTCATCTTGAAGACGCTCGCCTTGGAGCCGATGCACGGTTACGGCATCGCACTGCGCATCGAGCAGGTCAGCAACGGGGTTTTCCGAGTCAATCCGGGATCGCTCTTCCCCGCCTTCAGCCGCCTGGAGCGTTCGGGTCGGATCCGGAGCGAATGGCGCGCCACAGAAAACAACCGCCGCGCGAAATACTATCTCCTGACCGAGGAGGGCCAGAAGGCGCTCGCCGACGAAACCCGCGAATGGGGACGGCAGATCGCCGCCATCACCCGGATTCTTGAAGCCTGAACGGAGAAACGAAATGAGTGCATTGCGAACTCTCACCGCCGGGCTCAAGGCGCTTTTTGGCATGGGGCGGCGAAACGCAGAGCTGGACGAAGAATTGCGCGGCTTCCTCCACGACTCGGTAGACGAGAAAATGCGGCGCGGCATGAGCCGCGAGGCCGCTCTCCGCGCAGCCAGGATGGAAATCGGCAGCAGGGACGCGGTGAAGGAAAACGTCTGGTCGGCAGGCTGGGAGTCGGCCTTCGAAAACCTGTGGCAGGACCTGCGCTATGGCGCGCGCATGCTCGTCAAGAGCCCGGGATTCACCGCGATCGCCATCGTGTCGCTCGCTCTCGGCATTGGCGCGAACACCGCAATCTTCACCCTCGTCAACGATCTGCTCTTCAAATCGCTTCCCGTGCGCGATCCGCAGCAGTTGATCTCTTTTGGCAACGGATTCGACAGTGGCCAAATGGATGGCATGGGAGCTGGCCCGCTGGACATCTTCACTTACGATTTCTACCAGCGCCTTGAACATCAGCAGGCTCAAGGCCACACGCCCATCACCGGCATCTGCGCCTTCGGCAGCTTCTGGAACCAGGTCAGCGTGCGTATCGGCTCGGGAGGAAACGGCGCGGCGACTCAGGCCGTCGGCCAGCTCGTCTCTGGCAATTTCTTCAGCGTACTCGGAGCCGAGCCATTGCTGGGCCGGACCCTTGCACCCAGCGACGCCAGCACCCCGGACAGCAGCCCCGTCGCCGTGATCAGCTATCGCTACTGGCAGCAGATGTTCGCAGGAGATCCGGCGATCGTCGGCCGCTCCATCACCATCAACGGAACCCTCTTCGCGGTGATCGGCGTCATGCCGCCCAGGTTTGAAGGCGTCACCGTGGACAACGAATCCATGGATATGTGGATGCCGGTCACCATGCAGCAGGAGGTGATGCTCCAGCCCTCGCTACTCGAACAGCACGGCCTTTTCTGGATGCATATTATGGCGCGCCGCGATCCGGCCGTCCCACTCGGGCAGGCGCAGGCATGGGTGACCAATCAGGTGCAGCGCTTCATGACCGATCGTGAAGGCGCCCAGATTACCTCTAACCGCAAAAAGGAAATCCAGAAGATCTACGTCGAGCTGTTGCCCGGCGGCCGCGGCATCTCCACCCTTCGCGAAATGTATCAGCGGCCCCTGAACATCCTCATGGGCGTAGTGATGCTAGTACTGCTGATCGCTTGCGCCAACCTCGCCAATTTTCTCCTCGCGAAGGCTGCCACGCGCGAACGCGAAATAGCGACGCGTCTCGCTCTCGGCTCCAGCCGTAGGCGTATCGTCCGGCAGATTCTCCTGGAAGCGCTGCTGCTCTCCTTTACCGGCGGAGCCCTCGGGCTCGCTCTCGCCTATATGGGAACGCGCGCTCTCATCGCCTTCGTAGCCGACGGAGCGAAAAACACGCCACTCGAAGCTCGGCCCGATCTGCACGTCCTCCTCTTTACTCTCGCCGTATCGCTCTTCACGGGAATCCTTTTCGGCCTTGCCCCGGCCTTGCGCGTCTCGCGCATCAGCGTCGCGCCCTCGCTGGGAGCCAGCGCCCGCACTGCCGCCAGTTCTGGAGGCTCAACCGGGCGCCTTCTCCCCAAGCTCCTCGTCGTTTCGCAGGTCACGCTCTCGCTCGTGCTGCTCGCAAGCGCGGGACTCTTTCTGCGCACACTCCGCAATCTCGAGAATCAGGACTTCGGCTTCAATCGCCACAACCTTCTCCTTGTGAAATTCAGCGCGAAATTTGCCGGATACAAGCCCGAACAGTTAAACGCGCTCTATGCCCGCCTCATGGAGCGGATGAACGCCCTCCCCGGTGTCCGCTCCGCCACCTTTTCCGGACAGCCCGCTCTGATTGGTGGCAACTGGAACTCGCCCATCCGCATTCGCGGTTACCAACCCGCGCCCAATGAGGATATTGGGACCTCGCTGAATCGTGTTGGCCCGCGCTACTTCGAGACCATCTGCATGCCCGTTATCCAGGGCCGTCCCATCGGCGAGCAGGACACGGCCTCTTCGGTCAAAGCCGTAGTCGTCAACCAGGCCGTCGCAAATCATTTCTTTCCGAAGGGAGACGCCCTTGGACACACCTTCACCGTCGATGATCCTTCCGTAAAGGGAGAGTGGCAGATCGTCGGCGTGGTGCGCGACGCCAAGTATCACGGCCCGCGCGAAAAGCCGGAACGCATGAGCTATCTCGCCATCACGCAGCTCACCGGTGATGACGCCTACGCCTATTGGCTGCAGCTTGCGACCGTTGGCGATCCGGCAAAAGTCGCGGGCGAGGTGCGTGCCGCAATGGCCGAGATCGATCCCAACCTTCCCATCCTCGAAGTGCGAACCATCGCCGAGCAACTCGATCAATCCATGGGCCAGGAGACGCTCATCTCCGAGCTCTCCAGCTTCTTTTCGCTTCTCGCCTTGTCGCTGGCCTGCATCGGCCTCTACGGCGTAATGACCTACACTGTGATGCGGCGCACCAGCGAGATCGGCATCCGGCTCGCCCTCGGCGCGTCTATGGCGCGCGTGCTCTGGATGGTCCTCCGCGAATCCCTGCTGCTGCTCGCCACCGGCGTGGCGCTGGGCATTCCGCTCACGCTCGCCGCAGGCCGACTGGTTCAGTCGCAACTCTTCGGACTCCGATCGTATGACCCCGCAACGCTTGCAGCCGCAGTACTGGTGATTGGCGCAGTGACCATGCTGGCGGCGTATCTCCCGGCTCGCCGGGCAGCTCGGGTCGATCCGATGATCGCTCTACGCTATGAGTAATGCCCCCAAGGCGCTTGACATCCAGCCTTCTGGGCGCGTTCTCTGGCCACTCTCGCGAAATACTGACACATAGAGCAACAAGCTCGTGGTCAGAGTCTTAGCCGTTCATCAAGCCTATTTTGCGAGCATCGCCTGCCCGAAGTGGTATGAAGCGTGATTGGTGCGGCTCATCACGACCGCAAGGCGGTTGCGCGTGGGATCTTTCGCGAACTCTTCGTCAGAGACTGCCGTGTGCTTTTGCAGCCAGTCTTCCGGTGTGAATCGCTCGAATGCGGCGGTGAGTTTGCGATTGACCTCCGTCCATGCCTTCCTGAGGTCGGAAGCCGAAAACGGATCGCTAACCGCTCCGTCCGGGTTCGTGATGTATGGCGTATCCAGCCCGGGATAGAGTCTCTTGCCAAGGCCAAGCAGCGGAAACATGCGATCATGCACGGCGGTCAAATGGCCGACCAGGTAGAAGAGGCGATTCTTGCCGGGAGCGACCTGTTTCTGAAGTTCCTCGTCGGCGAGCATATCGAGATGCTTCTCGAACCGGCCGATTACGAGCTTCCAAGAGTCGAGCGCGGTCATGCCGAAGAGCTCTTCGTTTGTCACCTTGACCTGCTTTCTAGCGGTGTTGTGGTCGTTCATTGAGGCGGCTCCTCGCCGGAGTGCTCGCGCACCATGTACTCGGCATACCAGTCCGGCCAGTTCTCGTCGCGCTGCCCGCCCGTCCGCGCCTCGTGCTGCCCGTGCGCGGCCGCCGCGCGCCGCAGCGCCTGCGACAGGTCGTTCGCCGACGCGTACGTCGTGTCGCCGTAGACACGCCCGGGCAGCCGCTTCGTGATCTCCTGGAACAGCCAGCCGTTCCCGTCCGGATCACTGAACGAGGCGAAGGAGCGGTAGCTGCGATGCTCGGGATCCGGACCGTTGACTCGAGTCCGTCCAAACAGGTAGGGCTCATCCGGGCCAGCGTACACGCCTTCGTTGTGGAACACCTCACTGACCTCGACGCCGTGACCGAGCAGCTCGGCGCGGGTGGCCGCGAGGTCGGAGACGATCAGATACAGACCCCGGGCGGAGCCCGGTGCTGCTGCGGTGACGTTCCTGCCAAAAATGACCGAACACCCGGAGCCAGGCGGCGTGAACTGGATCACGCGGAAGTCGCTACCGTTGTCGTAGTCGGCGTCGAGCCGCCACCCGAGCTTTCCGCCGTAGAACTCCTTGGCGCGGTCGATGTCGGAGACAGGGATGACGACGATCTCGAGCTTCGTGTCGACTCTCGCGCGGGTCTCGTCGTGACTGGGGACTTCGTCTGTGCTCATACCTGCCCCTTTGGTCTTGTGTGGATGGAACCGTATCACGACATTTACGTGTTGATCAAGCAGTGCTCACGAATCCGAATGTGCGACGAATGCGATTCAATATTCGCGATGAAACGAGGTCACCACCGCAGTTCCCGCTCAAAGCTTTCGCTTGCCGTGGTCCACTACTATTGGCTAAATCCTTGCTGTAGAGCTCCCGCGTGCCTCCATCGTATGAGATAGGCAGGCCGCTTTTATTTCGAATTACTGCGCCGCTCGATAGACAGTTTTGCCTGCCACCATCGTCCACAGGATTTTCGAATCTCGCATTTCCTCGGGTGAATCGGTGAGCACGTCGCGATTGATCAGGATGAGATCGGCGCGCTTGCCTGGAGAAATCGTCCCCATCGAATCGAGCATATTCATCGCTATCGCGGAATTCCGGGTGTAGGCATAGAACATGGCCAGTCTCGGCATATCCTGGGGTGCATCGAGGATCCCCTCCGAGCTTTGCGCGTCTCAGCCTGATAGATCGCGCGAAACACGTTAGCGCTTGAAACCGGCCAGTCGCTGGCCCCGGAGATGATCCCTCCGTTATCCAGAACCGACCTCGCCGGATATTGCCATTTGTAAATCTCCGGGGCGAGATATGGCTTTACCAATTCAATCGTGTCCGGACTTGCCTCCGCCCACAACAGTTGCAGCGCGCTGATTACTCCGAGTTCGCTGAAGCGCGGAAAATCCGGCGGATCGATGAACTGTTCGTGGGTGATCGTATCCGGCAGGCCGGAATTCCCATTCGCCTTGCGCGCAGCGGCGATCCCGTCGAGAGCCGCTTTCACCGCGCCATCGCCTATGGCATGAACATGAATGATCAATCCCGCCTTGTCGGCAGCAATGCACAACTCGGCGAACTTTTGTGGATCGAAGAGGAGTTCGCCATTGTGCCCGGTGTTCCTGTAAGGCTGCGTCAGGTTCGCCGTCTGCGACGGAAATTCAACCACGCCATCGGCAAATATCTTGATGCCGGTTACGTGAAGGTTGGGAACATCCTTGTAAGTCTCACGGATCTTTTGCACTTCTGCGAGTTCTGCCGTCGGCTCTTTCGACAGCACCCGTGGAAAGGCTGCAATCTGAGAAGTCAGTTCTCCGTGGTCGGCCAGCAGCTTATAAGTTCGCAACACATAGGGATCGGCCAGTGGATCGAGCCACGCCGTGATCCCCAGGCTGTAGTTATACTGCAGAGCCGCACGTCCTGCCGCCAGGAGCTTGTCGTCGCCCGGCTTGGGAAGAAGAACGGTCACCTTTTCGACTCCGAAGTCCACCAGGAAACCGTTAGGTTGAAAGTCCTTGCCCACCCCGTAATAGTGACGCGCGTCAGCCGACAGGCCCTTCAAGAATGCGGGAGTAATCCCTGCGCGCTTGAGCAGCGCGACATTTGCCCAGCCGGTATGCCCGTCCATGCCGCGAAGAAAGACTGGTTGATCCTGGTAGGGGCCAGTACTGAATCGCGTATTCAGATCGTCGGTATGCGACCAGAACTCGAGCGGCATTCCATCTACCTCGAGTATGTCGCCCATCATCCCTTTCCCGGAGCTCTTGGCTTCGGCAACGAAAGGTGGCAGCTGATCGATCGATTGGACCTTATCGCTGACGTCGGCGGAGATCAGCCCCAGACCTCCATCCACCGAATGGCTGTGCGAATCGATAAATCCCGGAAAGAGCGTCCTACCCTGCAAGTCCACCCGTTCCGCCGCCGCTGAGGCCGATTTCAGTACTTCCGGAAGAGTCCCGACCGCGATAATCTTGTCGCCGCGAACCACCACCGCGCTGGCATACGGAGCCATCGGATCGGCGGTGAAGACCTTTGCATTGAAAAAGACCCGCTCGCCGGTCGTCTCCTGGGCAGGAGCCAGTCGTGCCGAATGGCAGAGGGACAAGGCGGCTAGAACGAAACAGCAGCGAACAACTGTTCGGATGGGCATTATCGAGATTCACCCCCAGGCGCAAAACTTTTTAAACGAAACACACTTATCGTGAGAGCTCACATATCCAGATGCCTGCCATGCTCTCATGGGTTTGAGAGCGGGGGCAAAGTCGAAGATCCTGCCCGTGGTGCGCAAGACCTTCATCAGGGCATCTGAATACCGCGCTCATAAATTTAGCCCGCCCGGCCGTCCGGCGAAACCCAGGGAGGACTGGTCTCTGCCCGGGGCGGCGCAGAATTTCTTCTTGACAAACCATAACCATTTGGTTATGGTTTGTGCATGCGAAGTACCGCAGACAATCTCTTCAAGGCCCTCTCCGATCCCACTCGCCGAGCCATCTTCGAGCGGCTCACACGTAACGGCGAGCAGACCGTTCATGCTTTGACCGAGCGCTCGGGTGTCTCTCAGCCTATGGTTTCGAAGCACCTGTCAGCTCTGAAGCGTGCCAGACTGGTTCGCAACCGTCGCCACGGGCGCGAGACCCACTACCAGGCCCGCCCGGAGGCTCTCGCCCCGCTCGTCGATTGGATCGGCAACTATGGCGCCTTCTGGCAAGACAGATTGGATCGGCTCGCAGAGGTTCTGGAAAGGATGGACAAATGACGCAGCCCGACACTTCTACACGTTCGTTGATCATCGAAAAAGAATTTCCTCATCCACCGGAGAAAGTGTGGCGGGCCCTTACCGAGAGCTCTTTGATGGAGCAGTGGCTCATGAAGAATGACTTTCAGCCAGTTACGGGTCATTCGTTCACTCTGCGCAGGGAACCGATGCCGAACTGGAACGGCGTCATTGACTGCCAGGTACTCGCCGTGGAACCCTGCAGGACTCTTTCTTACACCTGGGGCACTTTGGGCGTCGAGACCGTCGTCACGTTTACGCTGACACCAACCGATGCGGGTACTCACGTGCGCATGGAGCAGTCCGGCTTCCGTCCCGATCAAGAGACCAACTATAAGGGCGCGAAGTACGGCTGGCAGAAGATCATCGATGGCCTGGAACGAGTTGTCGCCGGGCTCGAATAACATCAGCGTCGAAAGGAGACTTGACCATGAGAGCAAATGTCACCCCACGCACGATATTTCGCTGGATCCACATCATCCTCAGCATTCCAATCTACGGATATATCTACAGTCCGTTTGAAAAGCTTCCGCAGTACGCTTTCCCTGCCCGGTACATCTTCTTTCCTCTCATGGTCCTTACCGGACTGTTGATGTGGAAAGGCCATCTCCTCTGGCGGCTTTTTTCGAAGAGACCGGCCCTGAGGTCAGAAAGAGCATGAAGCCCGCCGGGCTGGCGACCGGATCAACAGGAACGCAAAGCAGGATGGAGTGACGCAGCAGCGACCGCGAATGTGACAAGGGAGAAAACGAAATGAAAATCAAAGTGACCACCGTACACGTCGACGACCAGGAGAAGGCCCTGCGCTTCTATACCGAAGTGCTCGGCTTCGTAAAGAAGACTGACTTCAGCCAGGGGCCGTATCGCTGGCTGACCGTGGCCTCGCCCGAGGAGCCAGACGGCACCGAGCTGCAGCTTGCGCTCAACAACAACCCGGCGGCCAAAGCCTACCAGCAGGCCCTGTTCCAGCAAAGTCAACCCGCATCCATGTTCTTCACCGACAACCTGCAGGCCGACTATGAGCGTATGAAGGCGCTCGGAGCCGAGTTCACCATGCCGCCAACGGACGTGACCGCCTCCAAGATCGCCATGGTGAACGACACCTGCGGCAATCTCATTCAGGTCACGGAACTGAAGCGTTGGTAAAGCAGACGTTCCGGAGGATTGCCCACCCCGGTGGGCGCGGAGTCTCTATGGCAGAGGAAGATGCGTCCCGCCCGCTCATTGAATTCCGCGTGGTACTTCACCGCGCAGGACGACGCGACCGGGGCCAGGCTCTCTCGGCCATCGTGGCGCAAGGTCGCGAGCTGAGGCGCACCTCGCGCTACAACGAGACATTGCTGGCTGGATTGGCGTTGATCATCAACGAGTGCGGAGCGCGAAGAGCGGATCCGTGGTGAGCATGTGCCGGAAGTATTCAGTCTTCCACTGGGGGTTCAGGCGATCCAGCAGTATACCTTCCACTCCTCCGAAGGAATAAACGGCTACGCGGCCAGCCTTGGCGAGATCGACTGTGCGTAACTCCTCCAGCGTGGAGGCACGCAGCTTCGAGGCATCGCCGGAAAACGGCTCATAATCTGGCAGCTGCTCGTACGCTTCGGTCGGATGGTAATGAGTCGCTGCCTCGGCTGCCGCGATCTGAGTGTAGCGCGCAATGCCCTCCTGCCACAGCTGGAAGCTGAGATACTTGCGATCATCCGGAGAGAGCTGCGCAAAGAACGCGCGGCGCATCGCGAGATAGCGCTTCGCCGCCGAGTCAAACTTCTCTCCATCGGGCGCGCCGATCGTCAGCAGCAATTGATCGCGCAGCGCGGCAAACCCCTTCCCGATGGAAGCGTTCGTGTATGGAAACGGGTAGTTCAGTATCCACATGCCGGTCTGATCGCCGTGACTGAGCCCAAGCGCCGCAACAGCTTGGAAATAACCCGGCTGCGCATACTGGAGCTGATGAAAATGCTCATGCATCAGCACGATCTCCCAGGGTGTGGACGACTTGCTCGCAGTGAGAGAAGGTTCACCTATCGCAATCACTGACGGAGGCCCAAAGGCCGGAAAGGTTGCCTGCAAGTAGGTCGGAAACCGGCGTGGCCGGACCAGGAAACCGTCATTGGCCGGCTTGAAGTCGTCCGGCGGCGGCACTGGGAAATGTATCAAAAACTCAGCCGTCGGTGTAATCAGCAGTAGCGGGTCGGCGACACTGCTCCACCCCGGCCAGATGCCGTCTTCGATCTGCGGCGCGAGGCGATAGAACTCCTTGACGCGCACAGCATCGTCAGCCGAAATGGTCTGCGCGTAAGCCGCGAAGCCGAAGCTGAGCAGGAAAACCATCGGGAGGATTCGCATGGGCGGAGAATAGCAGATGTCATTTGCGCCTTCACATCTGTCACGCAATTGCCCCACTGCTTCAAACATCATGCCCATGGGTGAGAATCGTCTGCTGAAGTGAAGGTGTGATATGCATCGAGATGCCAAAGCAAGGAGAAACCATGTCACGCGGCGAAGCAAATGCAAAAGAACGAAATGTAACCCTGCACGTAGTCTCAAGCCTGGATGGCTTCATTGCCAGGAAGGACAACAGCGTTTCCTGGATGGATAGCACCGGCGTCTACGAAGCCGGGATTTCCATTTCGGAGGACGAAGTTGCGGCCTTCGTCAAAGCCATCGACTGTTACGTCCTCGGCTCCCGCACCTATGAACACGCGCTTGAACTGGGCTGGCCCTATGGCGACACTCCAACGGTCGTGGTGACAAATAGAGAACTGCCGTCCGCGAGGAACAGCGTCGAGTTTTATTCGGGCGATCTCAAGTCATTAGTTGACGAAAAACTTGCGCCTCGATATCGAAACATCTGGCTCGTGGGCGGAGCCATGCTGTGCCGGCGTTTTCTCTCACTCGGCCTGGTGGACGAAATCAAATTGACGGTAGCGCCTGTCATATTAGGTGAGGGTCTGCGCCTCTTCGGCGATTCCGGTACCGAGCAGAAGTGGCATCTGAAGAACGTCGTCGCTTACAAGAACGGCTTTGTTGAGCTATCGTACGCCGCCACTATCACGTGAACTTTGCGAAGAGATCTATCACAGCGGTTGGGCATTATTGGTGACGGCACCCGGCTGAACTGCCCCAGTCAAGCCAAACCGGGCCTGAATGGGGCACCCAGCAGCCGGGCAGTATTACTTAGACACAACGCCCAACAACGACTCGGCAGGAAGTGAAAAATGACGATTGACCCGCGCGCCATCCAACAATGGGATGCCATGATGACTGAGCTTGATAAACTCATCCATCAACACGAGCCCGTCATTGAACAAGAAGGGAGTTTCTTACACATCATCGAAGCTATTTCGGCCGAAGCCGTGGACAATTACCATTCATTGCGGCAGGCATACTTCAACGATGCTCAGACGCCAATTGCTTGGGCCTGTCGGAACCTGCTTGAGCTTGCTGTGTTCGCAGAGTTTGTTATTGAGTCTAATTCGAATGCCAAGACCTTTGCAGAGGACAGACTGATTGACGGTCACCAGATTGCTGTTCTGGTTCAGAGGTTAGAAGAGTGGGGAGGCGTCTCTAGTCACGCGCAAGCCACAGTGGATTTGTATGTGAAACAAATAAAGAGTGAGAACATTGCTCGAACGGATTTCACCCCTGTCCATCAAATGGCAAAAGGCGGACTCAAGAAGGAGTTCAGCACTGTAAATAAGCTCTGCTCGAAGTTGGTTCACCCCACTGCATGGTCATTGTTGACGAACGATAAAAAGGCAGAGAGGTTCCCACAAGCCAGCGAGATTCTCTTCGTATTCGGAGCGAAATACTTCATGACTCTCTGTGCTGCATTCATGCCTCATATACGCCAGTACGGCTTGAGACCGAAGCCATTATAAGTCCAAACACAAAAAATCCCCGGGCTGGTGCCCACCTTTGACCACCCCCGGGTGCCCCATACAACGTGGCTTTCGTTGTGTGGGTAGACCGGATGTTTCTCCGCCGCGTCATTCGGACATCGATTCGGCCCAACTCATAATAAACTCCACTCAAAGCCAAAAAACTGAGCTTGAGTAGGCCTCCCGTCCACTCGCCGAGCTTGCAGGCTATGCTGCGCATCTAAATCAGGTGCGACAATTGGAGCCGCACATAAAGGATCGACGCCAATGGAATCAGCCTCTGCATACATCGACGAGAAGATCAAGCAACTCGGGGACTGGCGCGGGAAGACCCTCGCTCATCTCCGTAAGCTCATCCACGATGCCGACCCCGATATCCAGGAGGAGTGGAAATGGATGGGCACTCCCGTCTTCTCCCATGACGGCATCGTCTGCACCGGGGAAACGTACAAGCAGGTCGTGAAGCTCACCTTTGCTCGCGGAGCCTCCATCGACGACCCGAAGAAGCTCTTCAATTCCAGCCTGGAAGGGAATGTCCGGCGTGCGATCGACCTCCGCGAAGGGGAGAAGATCGACGAACCCGCCTTCAAACAGCTCGTCCGCGCCGCGGTAGCGGCCAACTCCGCAGCGCTCGCGCAACGGGCGGCCAAAAAGAAGTAAGCCCGGCAGTTGCAGGAGGAACGAAGATGTCGGAGCGACCAGGAACGCTCGCTGACGATTCGGAAAACGACCCGTTTGGTGGTCGGCGTCTAACCAGTCACGAACGGATGTCGGGCAAGCCCTGGGATGCGTCGTACAGCGACGGCCCTGCGCCCTGGGATATTGGCCGGCCGCAGCCGGCAATCGTGCGTCTGGCCTCCACAGGAGCATTCGCTGGCGCGGTCCTCGATGCGGGCTGCGGGACCGGCGAGAACGCTCTTCTCGTCGCCTCGCTGGGATTGCCGGGTCTGGGCCCAGTTCTCGGAGTTGACGTGGCTGAGACCGCACTGGAGATCGCCCGGGAGAAGGCCACTCGAAAGAAGGTCAACAACCGTGAGATTAAGGTCGAGTTCGCCGCAGCTGACGCCTTCCAGCTGGAGCGTTTGGGGCGCAGATTTCAGACCGTGCTCGACTGCGGACTCTTCCACTCCTTCGACAGCGAGGAGCAACCACGATATGTGGCGAGTCTGGCGTCGGTAACCGAACACGACGGAACCGTGTATGTGTTGTGCTTCAGTGACCAGGGTCCCAATACTGGCCCGCACCCCGTCAGTCAGGAAACGTTGAGAGCGGCGTTTAACCCCGGCAATGGATGGAACGTCGTCGCCATCGAACCGGACCGGGTTCATACGAGATTCCACGGCGACAACGGCGCACCCGCCTGGTTCGCGACGATTAAACGGATCCAGACCGCAGGAATGGGCGGCCCGAAATAATCCACCGAAATAATCCACATAGATGCGTGCAGTCCGCCGGAGCTAATGATTGGCTCCCGGTCGGCGGCTAATTCTCAACTGCCGATATTTGGCCGAGAATTTCCCCCGACCCGCTACAATAGAAATAGAGACAAGAAGGCTCGGCTGCTATTCCGCAGCCGGGCCTTTCGTTTTCAGCGAAGGGGCTCCGCACAATTCATTTAGAATCAAATGGTTCCGGCTGCATCCAATAAAATCAGACGGTTACAGGTGGGCTTGAATTGCTGCCCCTGAATCAGTGCAATATCATCGAACAACTCTTTTAGAATCAGGTAAGAGGCAATAACTCCTTTACTGAGTAGTAGTAGCATCGAGGTATCTCTTAAACCCATCCATATCAAACGATTACAGAATCGGTAATGAAAACAGGGGGTGGGGGGTGCGCAGTATATGAGCCTGTCGGAAAGATGCTTCAGCCTACGAGATCCCCTTCCAGCCGGTTCTCCGCGCGGGAGGAAACGATTCCCAGCGTCGAGTTCTCGATAGGCAGGAAGAACGTGAAGACGGTGCCGGATTTACCTGCAATGCGGCTGCTCCATGCGCGCAGATCGCCCTGCTGCCGTTCGATGATTTCCGACGTCACCCACAGGCCAAGCCCGGTTCCCGTGCCCGTCTTCGTAGTGAAGAAGGGTTCATAGATCCGTTTCAGGGTGTCAGGACTCATCCCCGCTCCCGAATCGGCGATGGTGACGCGCATTCCCCACTGTGTCCATCTGCGCCAGTCGCGCGAGCGGCGAATGCGTATGGCGAGCGTACCTCCGGCACTCATGGCATCGAGCGCATTGGCAATCAGATTGGCTAAGACCTGCTGTAAATCGCCGCTCAGGCATTCGAGCGGCGGATCGTCGAAGTACTGATGGTCGACGCGGATGTTAGATTGCTGTAGCCGCCCATGAAACAGACTGAGGACGCCGTCGATTTCATCAGAGAACCTTGTCGTTCTGGGCGCTTCGCTCTGCCGGTGGAATTTCAGAGTCTGCTGGGTAATGCGCGCGATCCGCATCACCTGACTCAAGGCGATTTGCGCGTGAGCGCGCACGTCGTCGATGGAATTCGACTCGGTGATCAGATACAACAGATTAGCAACCGCGGCCAGGGGATTGTTGATCTCGTGGGCCACGGAGGCCGCTAGCCTCCCCGCGACGGCCAGCTTTTCCGACTTCAGAATCGCCGCTTCGGCCTGTTTGCGATGCGTAACGTCGGTCATGACACCGAGCATCCGCACTGCCTTGCCTTCGGCATTCAGCTCGTACTGCGCCTGCGCCTCCACCCAGCGCACCGCGCCATCGGGCCGTACCACTCTATATTCACAGTAAAGCGGTTCGCCCTTCGCCAACGTCTCGTGAAAGAGCGCCTGCATCGCTTCGCGATCGTCGCGGTGAACTGCCGCATTCATTACCTCGTAACTGGCAGGGACCGAGCCCGGCTCCAGACCCAGGATGCGGTAGTGTTCGTCCGTCCACAGAATCCGCCCGTTCTCGAGATCATGGTCCCACAGTCCGACATGGCCGCCCTCGAGTGCTATCTGCAGCCGGGTTTCCCGCTCGCGCACGGTCGCCTGGGCGCTGTCGCGTTCCTCGGCAAGCTTTCGCTCCGCCGCCGCACGTTCCAATCGCCTCCTCAGGTCTTTATTTTCATTCAGCTGTCGTAGACGTGACACCTCCTGCGTCAGCCAGCCCACAACGACGGAGCCGATGATAAAGACCAACAGGCGAAATGCGCTCTGTTGGGGAATGGGCTGTACCGGGACCACGTGGGTGTAGAAAACGAAGTACTCGATGAGGGCTCCGGAAGCGATAGCGCAGACGATGCCCGCGCCGACTCCAAAGAACCAGGCGCTCAGCACCACTGCGGGATAGGCGAAGAGATAAGGGGAGCGGTGACCGGGGGGCATCAACAGGATGACAAGAAAGGAAACCGCAGCTGGGATCAGCCCCTTTAGCCAGAGCAGGGGAGGCGGCAAGGCGCGCGGGAGATTACCTTCGGTCGTGGACATCGCGGCCTGCTCGGACCACCCATCAGGGTCAGCGGCGTAGCGATATTACGCCTGATCAAAGCGTTTAACGAATACCACGGCAGCTGCGGATAGGCAAAGACTTTCGTCCTCGTCAGCCGGCAGCATTCGTCTTAAGTAACCCCTCGAGACGTTTTTCGGCCTTGCGGAGCGCTTCTTCGGCTCGCTTGCGGTCTTCGATGTCTTCTACCATGCCGTACCAGCGGATGATTTCGCCATTCTCTCCGCGCCGTGCGGCGGCCCGCGAACGCATCCAGCGCCAGGTTCCATTTCCTGGGCCGATGCGAAACTCGACATCGACCGGATCGCCGGTGCGAAGCGATGCCCCCCACTTTTCCTCCGTTGGTCCAAGGTCATCCGGATGCACCGCGTTGCGCCAGCCATAACCGAGCGTTTCACTCAACTTCAACCCGGTCAGCGCTTCCCAGCGTGGTCCAGCGCCCAAAATTCTGCCTTCAGGATCGGCCGTCCAAGGCACGTGCGGACTCAGCTCGACAGTATGCCGGTAGTGATCCTCGCTCTCCCGCAGCGCCTGCTCCGTTCTTTTGCGATCGGTAATATCTACCGCAGCTATGGAAATGCCCACCACTTCGTTTGCCTCGTCACGAGCCGGCTGCAGCGAGACCAGGATGGTATTCATCTCTCCGCGCCCACCCGGCTTCTGCGTGAGGATCTCCAGTCCGGAAATGGCTTCACCTGCCAAAGCACGTTTCAGGTAAGGTTCGATTTGCAGAAAGGCCAGCGGCGCTACCTCGCCCACCGTCCTGCCCAGGCGGGGCCCCAGAGGTGTCGAGCTGATCTCCGACAGGCGTTTGTTCTGGCTTATATAGCGAAAATCCCGATCGAGAAAGCACAAGCCGACGGGAGCGCCCTCGTAGATAGCCTGAAGCTGCGCCAGACGTTGCGCCGGAGCAACCTCGAGGTGAAGGGCCATATCCGCAGCCAGCAAAGCAGCCCCTGCGGGAGCCGATAAAGTCTGCTTCTCCAGGATCGCCGGAACGTCGCGTGCGGGAATGGGCTGCCCGTAGAGCCAGCCTTGCCCCAGTTCACATCCCAGATAAAAGAGCATGTCCGCATGCTTCTTGTCCTCGACGCCTTCTGCTACCGTGGTCAGGCCAAGGCTGTGGCCAAGCCCCACAATCGCGGCGGCGATCTTCCGGCTCTCCCGGCGGTGAGTCATGGAGTGCACGAAGCTGCGGTCGATCTTGAGTTCGTCAAAGGGCAGGGTGTGCAGATGGCGCAGGCTGGCATATCCTGTGCCAAAGTCGTCGAGCGCCAGCCGTATTTGCAGCGACTTAAGATCCCTGGCAATGGCGAGCGCCAGTTCCATGTTGCCCACAAGTGCGCTTTCCGTGATCTCGATCATGAGCTGACGCAGCGGAAATCCCGCAAGCTCCGCCGCAGATCGGATCTGGCCGGGCAGGGAGCGATCCCGCAGTTGAACGGGGGAAACATTCACTGACAGCGTCAGGCGGTCGAGGAAGCCGGCAGGTGTCGCGCTGAAGGCTTGGACGGAGGCAAAGGCCTGAGCCAGAATCGTCTCGGAGAGATGGCCAATGAGGCCCGTACTCTCAGCCATCGGGATAAACTGGTCGGGAGGAATGACGCCAAGCTGTGCATGATGCCAGCGCGTCAGCACCTCAAACCCCCACAGTTGGCCCGAGCGCAGCTCCACAATGGGCTGAAAGTAGGGCATGACCTCGCGGCGGTCGATAGCGCTCCGAAGATCGATCAGGGGGAAAGGCTGTGCAGCCATGTTGGGACAGTATCTTACGCTCCTGACGTTCGCAGTGAACATCGGAAACTCTCAGAACATCATCACAGATGTGCACCCTGATATTTGACCGTGTAATCGCCCTCGAAGTCTGGATTCAAGAATGCCCTTCGGGTGTGGCATTCTGTTAGCAGACCTCAGGAGCGTTATCCATGTCCCGCGTTGCCAGAAGAGCCCTCGTAACCGTCCTTTTCAGTCTCGCCGGAATCTCCGCCCTGGCGCAGGCCCGGGTGATTTACTCCGCCACGGCCGACGCTCATGCGGATATTGCTCAGGCCACCAGCACTGCCGCCAAGGCGCACAAGCGCATCATCCTCGACTTCGGCGGAAACTGGTGCGGCGACTGTCAGGTGCTGGACATCTACTTCCACCAGCCTCCCAACCTCGCGCTGCTGGAGGACAACTTCGTCCTCGTCCACGTCGATATCGGTCACATGGACAAGAACACCGACGTCGCGGCGAAGTATGACATTCCGCTAAAGCGCGGAGTACCCGCACTGGCCGTTCTTGACGAGCATGGACACCTGCTCTACAGCCAGAAAAGCGGCGAGTTCGAGGCCATGCGCAAGATGGACCCGGAATCGGTCACAGAGTTCCTGAATCGATGGAAGCCCAGGCGCTGACAGCCGTCTCATTTCCCCGATCGGTGCCGCACCGCATTAAAGGCTATAAATAGCGGAGAGATGCCTTAGTCTCAGAGATAATGCTGCGCACCTTCGACCACCTTCGGCGAGCCATGTGGAGGGCCTTTAGTCATGGCGCCTTCACGAACGCCAAGGCAGCTGCATACTCGGCGATCCTCAGCATCTTCCCGGCGCTGTTAGTGGTGACGACGGTGCTGGCGCTGACTCCTCAGACGGACACCGTGCGTGGCGACATTCGCACTGCCTTCAGCGAGATCCTGCCGCCAGACACGATGTCACTGGTGCAGGCCTACTTCCAGACCAATCACGCTCGCTCCGTGCGGCTGGTCTGGACCTCGTCGCTCATCACCACTGCCGCTGCCTTGGACGTGCTGCTGACGCTGATGGCCGGATTTCGCCGCGCCTATCTGTTGCCGAGCGGCGAATGGGGGTTCTGGCGCGAGCGCGCCGTTGCCCTGGCCCTTGTGCCTGCCACGGTAGTGCCCCTGATCTTCGCCACTGGGCTGGTGGCCTTCGGGCACAGTATCGAGCACTGGATGATCGACAATGCCGACCACGAGCTGCGCTTCTATGTACTGCTGATGTGGCGCATCATCCGGTGGATCATCGCGACGCTCACAAGCATCGTGGTCTTGGGTGTGATCTACCATTTCGGCACGCCGCGCAAGCGTCCCTGGGGGCAGGTCGTTCCGGGCAGCCTGCTGGCCACCGTAACGTGGTTCCTTGCGACACTCATCTATGGCTGGTATCTCACGCGCTACGCCGACTACTCGGTCGTGTACGGATCACTCGGAGCCGGAGTGGCGACTTTGGTATGGCTCTACATGGTCTGCTTCAGCATTCTGGTCGGCGCGGAATTCAACGCGCTGATCTATCCGGTCTCTCCGCCGCTCGCGGAGCAGGATGATGAAAACAGTGTTACGGCTTTCCCTCGCCAGGCCGTGTAACGACCCCGGATCCGCGCCGCGAGTTAGAATGTACATGCTTTCATCAACGTAAAAAGAAACACAACGCAGTTGGGGGATGGATGAACGTTACGTTTGCCGGTTCGAATGCCGCGCCGGGGAAAAATCTGCGCAGGGCCAAGATTGTAGCCACTCTGGGACCTGCTTCGAACAATGAAACTACCTTTCGCGAGCTGGTCCGTGCCGGCCTTGATGTCGCGCGCCTGAACTTTTCGCATGGCACGCATCCTCAGAAGCTGGAACTGATCGAGATGGTGCGGAAAGTGGCGCGAGAAGAAGGCAAGATCATCTGCATTCTGGGCGATCTGCAAGGGCCAAAGATCCGAACCGGGCGCCTGCAGGACCGCAAACCCATCCAGCTTGAGACCGGCCAGCATCTCATCATTACGCCCCGCGATATTCCCGGCACGCCCACGGTTATTTCCACCACCTTTCCCACCCTCGCCGAAAACCTTGAAGTAGGAGCGCGCATCCTGCTCTCCGACGGGCTTATCGAACTGCGTGTGCTTGCCGTGAAGGGTGAGGATGTGGAGTGCGTAGTGATCAACGGCGGCGTGCTGGGCGAGAACAAGGGTATTAATCTGCCCGGCATCGCTGTGCGTGTACCCTCGCTCACGGAGAAGGATGAAACCGACCTCGAATTCGCGATCAAGAACGGCGTCGATGCCATTGCAGTGTCCTTTGTCCGTACCGCCGATGACGTGCGTCTGGTGAAGCAGCGTATCACCGATCTGGGCGCAGATACATGGGTGATTGCCAAGCTCGAAAAACCGCAGGCCATCGAACATCTGGAAGAGATTCTCGAAGTCGCCGATGGGGTGATGGTGGCCCGCGGCGATCTGGGTGTCGAAATGCCGCCGGAGAAAGTTCCCGCGATTCAGAAGCTAGTGATCCGTCGCGCCTCGGAGCATCGCAAGCCGGTGATTACCGCGACACAGATGCTCGAGTCGATGATCGAAAACCCGCGGCCGACGCGAGCCGAAGCCAGCGACGTGGCCAACGCGATCTATGACGGCACCGACGCAGTCATGCTCTCAGGCGAGAGCGCTGCCGGGAAGTATCCGGTGGAAGCGGTCAGGATGATGGCAAGAATTGTTGTCGAGTCCGAGTCGGAGATTCTCGAGGGTCCGTCGCCTCACGATGTACGCCCCAGCAACCTTCGGCTATCAGTCGCCGAGACGATTTGCGAGTCGATGGCACATGCGGCAATGGATCTTGATCTGAAAGCGATCGCGGTTTTCACCGAGACCGGTACGACTGCCCGCCAGCTTTCAAAGTATCGTCCCAAACCACCCATCTACGCGCTCTCCAGCATTGACGTGGTTATCAACCGGATGTGCCTTCTCTGGGGCGTGCAGTCGGTTCGATGCAGGCGAGCCCACACCGCCGAAGAAATGGTCGATATGGCGGAGGAGCTGCTCGAATCCGCAGGCTACGTCTCTCCGCAGGACATCCTGGGCATCGTCGCCGGAACGCGCACCAAGTCGGGGTCGACAAACTTCCTGCGTCTGCACGTGCTGGGCGACCGTTTGCACGACCTCGGACTATGAAGATCGAACCCCCGGGGTCCGGTCGATAAGATTGGAAGATGGGCCGAATCCACATACTTTCCGATCAGGTGGCGAACCAGATAGCCGCGGGCGAGGTCGTCGACCGCCCGGCATCGGTGGTCAAGGAACTACTGGAAAATGCGCTCGACGCAGGAGCCACGCGCATCCTGGTCGAGGTGGAGGCGGGCGGACGGAAGCTGATCCGCATCGTTGACAACGGCATCGGGATGGTTCGTGATGACGCCTTGCTTGCCTTCGAGCGTCACGCCACGTCGAAGATCCGTTCCAGCGACGACCTGCTCTCGATCGCCACGCTGGGCTTTCGTGGCGAAGCGCTACCCTCGATTGCGTCCATCTCGCGGCTTGTGCTTGAAACGCGCGCTGCGGCCGACGCCAGTGGAACCCACCTTGAAATCGTAGGCGGAAAAATCTTTCGCGTGGAAGACGCCGGACTGCCTGCGGGTACCACCATTGCAGTTCGCGATCTCTTCTTCAACACACCAGCCCGGCGCAAATTTCTCAAGGCCGAGAGCACTGAGCTCTCACACGTAACTGCTTTAGTTACGCATTACGCGCTGGCACATCCGGGCAAGCACTTTGAGCTGCACTCGGCGACGAACGCGCTGCTGATTGCGCCTCCTGTGGCGAGGGTCTCCGAGCGCATCTTTCAAGTCTTCGGGAAAGATACGCTCGATCAGCTGGTCCCTATTGCCGCGGAGACCCGATTCGATCGCGCCGGTTTGCCCGAGCCGCCGCCATGGAAACGCGAGGAAGATTATCGACCGCCCGATCCGGGTTTTTTGCGGGTCAGCGGCTTCGTCTCCAAGCCGGAGCTGCAAAAGCTCAACCGTAATTCGATCTACGTCTTCGTGAACCAGCGCCTCATCCGCGACCGGCTGATCCTGCATGCGGTCAGCGAGTCGTATCGCAACATTATTCCGCCCACGTCCTTCCCGGTCATCCTGATGTTTCTCGAAATGCCGCCGCACGAAGTGGATGTGAATGTACATCCATCGAAGACAGAGGTCCGCTTTCGGCAGCAGACCTTTATTCACGACTTCGTTCGCGACAGCATCCGCAACACGCTTATCAAGGCTCGGCCCACCGCTGGATTTCTCGCCGCGCTCAGCTCGCATCCGCACGCGACAGGGCTGCAACCCACGACTTCGCCCATTTCCGGCGAGGGTCAAGCGGAGATTGTGAAGGATTCGGAGCCCGTAAGCGCAGATGATGCCGTGCCCTTCACCCTGGCTGAGGCCCCGCCGAATCCGGAAGAGGTGAAGCTTCCTTTCTCGATCGCAGCCCCCGAACAAACTGAGGCGAACTCCGCTGCTCACGATTGCGAGCCCAAATGGGGCAGGGAAACACTGCCAGACGGTGGAGAGCCCGCGAACCTGAACTCCCTTACTTCGCTCAAGCCGCTGGGGCAGTTGCGTGAGTCCTTCATCCTCGCCGTCAACGACGAGGGTCTGTGGATCGTCGACCAGCACGTGGCCCATGAGCGTGTGCTCTTCGAAAAGATCCTTCGCGAGCGGGAAGTGGAGCGTGTGGAGCGGCAGCGCCTGCTGATGCCCATGCTCGTCGATCTGCAGCCGCATCAGATGGTGCTCTTCGCCGGCATTGCGCAGGAGTTGGAGCGCAATGGCTTTGAGGTCGAGCCCTTCGGCCCCCATACGCTGGCGATCAAGGCTGCGCCGATCGGTCTCGAAGGCCGCCATCTCGAACGCATGCTGATGGAGGTGCTGGAACAGGCTGGAAATCCGGCGCAATCGGAGAACCTGGGCACACTTCGCACACGCATTGCGGCCTCCATCGCCTGCCATTCGGCCATCAAGATTAATATGCCGCTCGACACCCGGCGCATGGAGTGGCTGCTCGCCGAACTCGCGAGCACCGAGCATCCCACCAGCTGCCCGCATGGGCGTCCCATCGCTTTACGGTATTCTTGGAAGGACATCCAGCGGGCTTTTCACCGAATTTAGCGCAGCGAATTCAGCCTCGTTTCTCCGCCGGACAAAAGAAGGTCTCTTTGACAGCCGAACAGTTACAAGCAGAGCGCGCCGAGCGTTGGCGGCAGAAATCGAATCCCGTCCTCACGCTTGAAGACGCAGCAGCATGGCTCAACACAACAGGACTGTGCCTCTTCCTTCCGCGTCGCCACCAGTTTCTCGCGCCGGCGCCTTCTTTTGTGGAAGCCTGCAGCGGAGGTCCGAGCGAGACGCCCTCGCGAGAGGCCATCGAGAATACCAGCAGCCTTATGATCCGGCTCATTGAAAGCGGAGCCGTGCTTCCGCTCAATCTATTCGGCACTCTTTCCGAGCAGCCCGACTTTCTGGCAACACGCGATGCCTTCCCCTATATCTTCAGCCTGCGCGGCGGCCGCAGCTGGAAGGTGGTGCCCGCCAAGGCTTCGCCGCTGGTGGCTGAAATATGGAAGCTCCTGGAAAAAGATGCATCGCTGGAAACCACCGAAATCCAGGCCGCGCTTGGACGCGAATTGACTGAAGCGGCGGTGCTGCGCGGGCTAATGGAACTGTGGACCGCGTTGCGTGTGATTCCGGTGTATGCCGCCAATGAGCCGACGCGATGGGAACTGACGCAAACTCGTTTCTCCGATGCGTTGAACGCGGCGAACAAGATTGCCCAGACCACGGCAGTCTCCGCGCTGGTGTCGCTCTATCTCGAATCTGTTCTCGCGGCGACACCGGACGAAGTGGAGACCTTTCTCTCTCCCCTCACCTCGCGCTCGAAGGTACGTGAAGTAGTGAACGGACTGGCGGCCACGCGCCAGGTTTCGATCATTCCGGTGGGAACACAGACCATGTTCCACGTCGCCGGATCGCTGCCCGAGTTTGCAGAGCCGGAGCCAGCAGCAGCGGCGCCCGAGGCTGCGCCCCGCCCCCGTTTCGAGCGGCCGCCATTCGCAGGAACATCGCGGGAAACGCGAGGTCCGGAGCGGCGTCCGTCGTTTGGCCGCGACCGCACAGGCGACCGTCACCGCATCGGTCCATCACGAGATCGCTTTGCTGCGGGCGGCACGAGAGCCGGTGGAGCAGGACGTGGTAGTGCAGGGCGGGGCAGCGAACGCCCGCTGCGCCGAGGCACCGATTCCCAGGGCAACTATCCGCCACGGCGCAAGCAGTTCGGCGCCAGTACCGGTGGACCGCGACGTCCGAGTGCGGGAGGTGAACGTCCTCCCTACTCCAAACCGGAAGGCGGCGAGCGCAAACCCTTTGTCAAAAAGCCTTTTGAGAAACGCCCCTTCAACAAGTCTTACGGAGAGCGCCGCGCACCCGGGGATCGTCCGCCGCGCAGGGAAAGCAGCCCCCGCACCAGCGAACGGACTTCGAGTGGAGAGCTCAGGCCAGGTACTGGTCGTCCGCCTCTCCGCGCTAGCGGGAAGTATCCGCCGAAGAAGTTTGGCGGGAGCGGAGGCGGGAAATTTCCGCCGAAGAAATTCGGTACCCAGAAATTCGGCGGGCCACTTCCTGCCTCCGGAGACCGTCCGTCCCGTCCGCGCCGCGAAGAATCATCAGACCGGCCACGCAGCCCTCGTCCTTTCGATCGAGCGGCGGGATCTGATCGTCCCGGTCGTCCCCTGCGCCCAACCAGCGGAGGGCGTTCTTACGGCGTGAGCAAGCCCTGGGAAACAAAAAAACGGGATGGAGGCAAGCGCCCGTTCTTTCGTGACAAACCGGCCAGGACAGGCGGCGATGATCGGTCAGCATCTCCGAGAAGCGAAGGTCGAAGCGCGAGCGAAGGTCCAGCCAAACGTACAGGTGGCTGGAGACCCAAGCCGTCGGGTTTTTCGAAATCCGCGAAACCGGCGTTTGGGAAGCCCAAATTCGGCAGATCGAAATTTGGAGGGGCGCGGCCAGGCGGAAAGAAATACGGGGAAGCCAAACCGAACTTCAAATCCGGACCAAAGCCCGGTGGCGCGCGGCCCTTCAAGAAGCGAAAGGATGAGGGTAAGAAGAGCTCCGAATGAGTGGACGACGCCTGATTATTGCTATTGATGGGCCGGCAGGCGCCGGCAAGAGCACCGTAGCCAAACATCTCGCCGCTCACTTCGGCCTGCTGAATCTGGAAACAGGGGCTATGTACCGCGCCTTCGCCCTCAAGGCGCTGGGAAGGAGGCTCGATCCCGGCGATGCCGCGAGCCTCGAGCGGCTGGCCGCGTCCACTGAGATCGTTCTTGAGCCGGGGCCGGCGGGAAATCGGGTTCTGTTGGACGGGGCCGATGTCACCGAGCGCATCCGCGACGCAGAGGTGACGCAGGCTGCTTCGCGGGTCAGCGTGCATCCCGCCATCCGTGCCTGGATGGTCGATTTGCAACGCGAGATGGGTAAGGCCGGCGGAGTGGTGATGGAGGGCCGCGACATCGGTACCGTCGTTTTTCCGGATGCCGACCTCAAGTTTTTTCTCGACGCCTCGCCCGAAGCGCGCAGCCAACGCCGCTACGAGCAGGCCACCGGCCCGGTGGAAATTGCCGCCGCCTCGGAAGGTATCTCAGCGGTCTCAAAAGAACTACGCGAGCGCGATGATCGCGACCGCAACCGGAAGGATTCGCCGCTGCGTCCCGCGCTGGATGCGGTCATCATCGATTCGACAGCACTGACTCTCGACGAGGTGCTGGGACGCATCGAGTCGATCGTAAAAGAACGCTTAGCTACTGAACCGTTGGTTCGGGAGTAGGCGTCTTCGGAGCCTTCAGATGCCTGGGCGGAATAGGCGCCTCGGGTTTCTCAGGCTTCTCCGGCTTCTCGGGCTGTTCAGGTTTTTCAGGGGCCTCGGCACGCGCCCCCGAGCCCTTCTTCAGCTGCAGATTTCCGTGAGTCGTGCTCAGGTCGAGCCTCACGCCGCCACGTCCAACCGTGCCTTGAAGGGTGCGCCGGTCACCGCTGGTCGTCGCCTGCAGCGGAAAGTCAGCTTCGAGTTCATCGTCTTCGGTGGTGCTGGCGTTTACGGTGAAGTTCGAATTTTCCGGCACGGTCAGCGTCAGGCCGCCGGTGCGATTCGCGATCTGTACATTGCCCAGGGGAGCCGACGCCACCACGTTCACATCGCCATCGCTATTCTCGATGTGCGTGTCACCCGCAACTTGAGACAGCTCAATGTTCTTGGAGCGCGTGACGATCCGTACCGGTCCGGATGCCTGATTTGCCGTCAGATCACTCGAGTCCATAGTCAGATCGCCGCCCAGTTTGGGTATATCCAGGTCGGTTCTCGTGGTGTGAAAGTGGACAGTCGAGCCTACCTGCTCAAGGTGTGTGTCGCCGAAGGATTCACCATCGAGCGCCACCGGCCCTTTGATCTCCGACAGCGTCACGTCGTCCACATGGCCATCC
This sequence comes from Acidobacteriota bacterium, assembly GCA_013289875.1. Taxonomy (GTDB): domain Bacteria; phylum Acidobacteriota; class Terriglobia; order Terriglobales; family Acidobacteriaceae; genus Silvibacterium. The sequence goes on from JABCZC010000004.1 coordinate 112,478, forward strand.
ATGAAGGCATGCCCGTCCACCTGGTGCGCAGAAAAATCCCCATGGTTCATGCGCGCGTGCA
>JABCZC010000005.1 GCA_013289875.1 Acidobacteriota bacterium
TGTTGTCGCACGGATTTCTCGACGCCGTCGTCGGACGCAAGGATCTGAAAAGCTATCTGAGCCGGGCGCTGGATTTCATGCGGGTGCAGTAAGAGCTGCGTCCTCTAGAATCAAGACATGTCTTACTCGGCGGCCATCGATGGTTTGTTTTCGCTGGCAGGCGAGCTGCATGCGGCTCCCGGAGAGCCGCGACGCAAATTCGAGCTGAGTGAAATGCGGGTGCTGGCCGAGGGGCTGGGGCATCCGGAGCGCCGGTTTCCTTCTGTGCTGGTGGCCGGCACAAATGGCAAGGGATCGACCTCGGCAACGCTGGCTTCGATTCTGACGAGCGCTGGGTACCGCACGGGGCTGTACACGTCTCCGCACCTTTCGCGGGTCAATGAGCGGGTGCGGATCGATGGCGCGGAAATTTCCGATGACGACTTTGCGGCGTACTACTTTCGCGTGGACGATTGCGCGCAGCGGCTGGTTCGCGAGGGCGCGCTCCGTGGGCATTCCAGCTTTTTTGAGACGATGACGGCGCTGGGGTTTCTGGCGTTCGCGGAGAAGCAGGTAGATATCGCGGTGCTCGAAGTGGGCATGGGCGGGCGTCTGGATGCGACGAATATTGTCGAGCCTGCCGTGTCGGTCATTACCGATATTTCGATCGATCACACCGAGTGGCTGGGCTCGACGATTGCGGAGATCACCCGTGAAAAGGCCGGGATTCTGCGCAGGAACGGAGTGCTGGTGACGCTGCCGCAACATCCGGAGGCGAACCAAGCAATCGGCGTGGCGGCTGAAGATCTGCAGGTGCGCGGCGTGAGTGCGGCGGCCTATGTCCCAGGGCGCGAGGCTGCGCATGGGAATGAATATTCACTGACGGTACTGGGCGAGCGGATCGACGTGAAGTCGCCCCTAATGGGTTTGCATCAGCAGAGGAATATGGCACTGGCGATCGCTACGGCCGTCGAGTTACGTAACTATCACGGTTACAATATATCGGCGGCGCAGATTGCTGATGGAATTCGCAGGACGCGATGGCCGGGTAGGCTGGAGCGATTTTCGCAGACGGGGCGAGCGGACGTGCTCCTCGATGTGGCGCATAATCCGGCGGGAGCATGGGCGCTGCGGTCGGCCTTGTCGCATCTCGATCCTGAACCGCGGACGAGGACGGCCGTCTTTGGCTGTCTTCGGGACAAGCCGATTGGGGAGATAGCGCAGATTCTGTTTCCGATGTTTGAGACGGCAGTGCTCGTCGAGGTGGACTCGCCTCGAAAGGCGTCGCTCGCCGAAATGGAGGCGGCGGCCGGGACTACGGGAGTCGGGGTTGTGACGGCTGAGAATGCCTGGGAAGCGATGGAACGGGCGTGGTCGATGACTCCGGTGGATGCAGACGGTCTGGTGGTGGTGACGGGGTCGGTTTATCTCGTAGGCGCGGTGCGGGCAATGTTAACTGAGGCCAGCCAGTGAAGAAACGAACGCTCGGACCGCGACCAAGTCCGTTGCCGTGGAGCGAGAGAGCGGTGAGTTATTGTATCCGTGCTCCTTTGTTTTTCCTCTCTACGGTCTTTTTCGGCAGCCTGTCACTGATTGCATCTTTATGGGATAAGGACGGCAAAGCGCAGCACGCGATTGCGCAGCGGTGGGGTCGGACGGTGGTTCGCATCAGCGGCGCAAAGTTGACGCGGATCGCGCACGAGCAACTGGATGGACGTGTGGCAGTCTATGTTTCGAATCATCTGTCTTACACCGACACGCCGGTAATCTTTGGGGCATTGCCGTTTCAGTTTCGGATTGTGGCGCGGCATGACCTGTTCAAGCTCCCGTTTATCGGGTGGCACTTGCGACGGTCTGGGCAGGTTCCTGTGAATGTGACGAATCCGCGGGCTTCGATCTCAAGCCTGGGCGGTGCGGTGAAGACGCTGCGGGCGGGAATTCCGGTGTTCATTTTTCCGGAGGGCGGACGATCGGAGACGGGGCATCTGGCGGAGTTCATGAATGGGCCGGCATTCATGGCGATTCGAGCGGGGGTACCCATCATTCCCATGGCTTTGATCGGTACCTATGAGTTGCTGCCTATGCATTCAACAGAGTTTCACCCGGTGCCGGTGACGTTGGTAGTTGGCGATCCAATTGAAACGAAAGGCTATGGAATGAAGCAGATCGATGAGCTGACGGCACGAGCGAGCGAGGAGATCTGCCGATTGTATTACGAACACTCTTATCTGGAGCAGCCGGCTAAGCTGGAGCTGGAGGCGATTACCGTGGCCTCGTCCCAGACCGGCATGGAGGAAGACCAATGAAGACACCGCGAATCGCCATTCCCGAGCCAACGTCTACAGATACGAAGTACAACGATCGTTCGTGGCAGCAATATGCGAGGGCAGTGGAGGCCGTGGGCGGGCAAGCGGTAAAGATTCCGCTGTCAGCCTCTCCTGCAGAGGTGGCGCAGATGGCAGGGTCGTGCGAAGGCGTACTCTTGCCGGGAAGCGGGGCGGATGTAAATCCGGAGAAGTATGGGCAGGCGCGGATACCGGAGTGCGCTCCGGCGGATCCGGCGCGCGAGGCAGTGGACGAACTGCTGATGCAGGATGCGGCGAATCTGTACAAACCGCTGCTGGGGATCTGCTACGGATTTCAGTCGTGGAATGTGTGGCGGGGCGGAACACTGATTCAGAACCTGAAAACCGGCGTTAATCACGCGCCCGGGCGCAAAGTGCAAGAGGCTCATCGGATTTCGATTGCGCATGGCTCGCGGATTGCGAAGATTACGGGCCAGGCGGAGTTGGCGGTGAACAGCAGCCACCATCAGGCGCTCGATCATCCGGGCGACGGGTTGGCGGTCGTGGCCAGAAGCGTCGTAGACGGCGTAATCGAGGCAGTCGAGGGAACGGGGGAACAATTCGTGGTCGCTGTGCAGTGGCATCCGGAACGAACTCTTGACTCGAGTTCGGCTTCCAGGGCGCTGTTTGCTGCGTTTGTGAAGGCGGCGAGCGAATGGCAGCCCAGGGAGATTCGCGAGTCGGTGGCTGAGTGACGGCTGCTGACATCGAGGCGGCGGTCGCTGCGGCAGGTCTGACTGCGATACCGCCGGGGGCTGGAGATCAGCTTGCGGCGTATCTTGCATTGCTTCTGAAGTGGAATTCCAAGTTGAATCTGACGGCAATTCGGGAGCCGGCGGAGATTGTCCGGCGGCACCTGGTGGAATGTATTCAGTGCGCGCAGGCGCTTCCTGAAGTGTGGACGCTCCTCGACTTTGGATCGGGGGCGGGATTGCCGGGAGTGCCGATCGCGATTGTCAGGCCCGAGATTCGGGTGACGCTGGGAGAATCGCAAGGGAAGAAGTCAGCGTTTCTTCGAGAAGTGGTGCGGACGCTGGGACTGAACGCCGAAGTCTTGGATCAGCGGGTCGAGATGATGCCAGCGGAACGGGTTTTTGATGCGGTGACGCTGCGAGCGGTCGATAAGATGGCGCAAGCCACCCGGGAGGCGGTCCAGCGCGTGAGGGCTGGGGGCTGCTTCGTGGTATTTGCGACGGCGGGAACGGAAGATCGCGTCAAATCGCCGCTTTTCGGATGGGAGGGGCGAATCGCGATCACCGGACTCAGCGAGGGCGTGCTGCTCCTGGGCAGAAAGCTGTGATTGTTCCACGTGAAACATTCGAGCCCCGGCTCTTTCTAAGACGGGTAGCTACCCAGGCAATGTTCCACGTGAAACATTCGAGCCCCGGCTCTTTCTAAGAGGGGTAGCTACCCAGGCAATGTTCCACGTGAAACGCAAAGATTTCCACGGGCAGGCTAGACACTGACACATTCCTTTCGTAATCCTCGGCTTCCGCATCAGCTGCTCCTGGTTGGACTTACCCCGCTCTTGCGTAGACATCGCAAAAGTCTTCCACAGATTCTGCCCTGTTCTGCACAGCCGGCTTGCATTGCGTATGAGGCCCCTCCCCGATAGTCTTGGTCTCCATGGGCAGGGTGTTGGCGGTCGTGAATCAGAAGGGCGGAGTGGGCAAAACGACCACGGCGATCAACCTAGCGGCTGCATTGGCCTTGGAAGGCCTGAAGACGCTTTTGATAGATTGCGATCCCCAAGCCAACTCCACGGGAGGATACGGATTTTCCCGGGATGAAGAGCGTAAATCTGTCTACGACGTCCTGGTCGGCGAAAGCACGTTGGCCGAATCCATACTGCCGACGGAAATTGAAACGCTCTGGCTTGTTCCTTCGAGCAAGAATCTCATTGGCGCGAATGTTGAGTTGATCCAGCAGGATCGGCGGGCGTTTCGACTGCGGGAAGCACTGGAGCCGGAACGCGAGAAGTACGACTACATTGTGCTGGACTGTCCGCCAGCGCTGGACTTATTGACCCTCAATGCTCTGGTTGCAGCCGACCGGCTGCTGGTTCCGATGCAGGCGGAGTATTTTGCGCTCGAGGGCATCAGCGAGCTGATGCATACCTTGGAACGTGTGCGGGGCGCCTTCAATCCGGGCTTGGAAATCGAGGGCGTGCTGCTGACGATGTACGACGATCGGACAAACCTGGCCCAGCAGGTGAAGGAAAATCTCAGCGATTTTTTCAAAGAGAAGCTGTTCAAGACGGCAATCCCAAGAAATGTGCGGCTGGCGGAGGCTCCGAGCTATGGGAAGCCGGTGCAGCTTTACGACCCTCGGTCACGCGGGGCGGAGAGCTATCGCGATCTGGGGGACGAGTTGTTAAGCCGGCATGCGGTCGAAAGTCCGCGGGCTAAGGAACGGAAGGCAGCAGCGTCCGCGCGCAGCAAACCAACGGTGCGTTTCTGGCCCTATGGATAAAACGAGGAATCCCGATTTCAAGTAAAGGTATGGATGGCAATGATTGGCGTAGATCTCCCGAAACGGAAGGCGCTGGGTAAGGGACTTGAGTCCCTGCTTCCGCGTGTGCAGGCGAGTGTAGAGGAAACCTCTCCAAGGACAGCGGACGGGACGCCGCGCCAGATTCCACTGGGACACATCGAGCGAAATCCCTATCAGACGCGGACGCGCTTCGACGAGGCGCAGCTCGGCGAGTTGGCGGCTTCGATTGTTGCGACTGGAGTCGTGCAGCCAGTCCTGGTGCGGGGGCTGGCCAACGGGCGCTTCCAGCTGATTGCTGGGGAGCGGCGCTGGCTGGCGTCGAAAATGGCGGGCAAGGAGACGATTCCGGCGATCTTGCGGCAAGTATCGGACGAGCAGGCGATGGAGATGACCATCGTCGAGAACCTGCAGCGGACAGATCTGAACCCGATGGAGCAGGCGCGTGCCTTCGATCGGCTGAGCCGCGAGTTCAAGCTGACGCAGGAACAGATGGCGCAGCGCACAGGCAAGGACCGAACATCTGTCGCTAATTTTCTGCGCCTTTTGCGGTTGCCTGCCGAGGTTCAAGGCAAGGTCGAGGCCGGAGAATTAAGCTTTGGCCATGCGCGGGCGCTGCTGGCGCTGGAAAATCCTGAAACAGTCCTCAAGGCGGCGCAGAAGGTCGCAGCTCTTTCGATGTCGGTTCGACAGACCGAGAACTACGTACAGGGAATTCTTCATCCGGAAAAGCATAAGGGAGAAGAAAAGGTGAAGGAGCCGCTTGATCCTAATGTCCGCGAAGCCCGGGACCTCCTGCAGCGCGCTCTTGGCCTCAAAGTCACCATCGAGGACAAGAACGGCCGGGGCCGCGTCATCATCGAGTACTCCAGGCTCGAAGACTTCGACGCCCTGATGGAGCGGCTGGGCGACTGACCGACGAATAGCGCTATCACGTTGGCCCGTCTCTCGGCTAAACTCACCGTAATGGTCAGACGCTCGTTTTTCCTTTCCCTTATGGCATTTGCAGCGATTGCCAGTTTGCAGCTCTTGGGCCAGAACCCCACAACCGCTCCCGTTCCGAGCACACCGGCCATGCCTAAAGATCCCGCCGAGCTCTTGAACCTCGCTGCACAGTTAAACGGGCTGGACGGGCAGGGAATGACGCCTTGGCATCTGAAAGCGACTTATCAGACCTTTTGATGATAAGGGACAGCCTAAAAGTAATGGGACTTTCGAGGAGTGGTGGGCCGGGCCGGAAAAGGACAAGCGTGTTTACACCAGCCCGTCCTTCACCCAGACTGAATACCTAACTCCGACTGGTAGATTTCGAATGGGATCACAGGACGGCCTGCCGTTAGCTGAATTCATGGTTCGCGCTCGACTCATCAGACCCGTTTCGCTGGAGGCCGACCCTAGGAGTGTTCAGATCCAGCGAAGGGATAATCCTTTCCCAAAAAGCAAACTCACCTGCGTAGAACTCGTTCCGCCCCTGAAAAGGCTGGAAGTAGGAGATCCGGTTGGCGTATTCCCGGTTTATTGTTTCGATTACGACAAACCGATCCTTCGTTTCAGCGGCTCGTACGGTCTGCTCAACTCGACGTACGAACAAATAGGTCTTCTCGCCGGGCATTATATTGGTCTGGATATACGCATTGGCGACTGGAAAACCACCTTCGTTACTATTCATGTGGAGAGGGCAAATCTGCTTCCGCAAGTCAACGACGCTGATTTCATTCCTCCCGTTGAGGCGCAGGTATTGCCTGCCGGCAGTGCTGTAACCATGGCTCCGAATGTACTCGCTGGTCGCAAATTGAGCGGTTCGGTACCAGCTTATCCGGCCACAGCCAAACAGCACAAAGTGGAAGGAACGGTACGGCTTGCGGCCATCATTGGTGAGGACGGGCATATTCGAGAACTGCGGTTAATCGAAGCGCCAGATACAACTCTTGGGTTGGCGGCATTAGTTGCGGTCCACGATTGGCAGTATCAGCCCTATCTACTGGACGGCCATCCTGTTGCAGTTCAAACCGAAATCAGGGTGATCTATAAGCTTGGTGGATGATTCGCCTTGCGAATGCTCATGGACGATCTCTCCCAACTCCCGACAGAATCCCGCAACCCAGCCACCGAGAACCTCGACCGCCTCACGCCGCTCGAGTTTGCCCGGGCGATGCATCAGGCGGACGCCGAAGCCGTCGTCGCCGTTGAGCGCGAGTTGCCCCGGATCGCCGAGGCCATCGAAGCCATCGCGACGCGCCTCGAGCACGGCGGACACCTCTTTTACCTAGGAGCAGGTACGTCGGGACGGTTGGGTGTACTCGATGCGTCGGAGTGTCCGCCGACTTACAACACGCCTCCGGAGATGGTGCAAGGTCTCATCGCGGGCGGCGACGTTGCACTGCGGAGATCCGTCGAGCGTGCGGAGGACGACGAAGCGCAGGGTCGGCGCGATCTGGAGCAGCACGGCTTGTCGAGCAAGGACGTGGTGGTGGGCATTGCGGCCAGCGGTCGCACCCCCTATGTGCTTGGAGCCGTTCGCTACGGGCGCGAACTTGGGGCGCTCACCATTGGGCTGAGCTGCGTGCCGGAGTCGCTGCTTGCAGAGGCGGCGGAGCTGGCCATTACGCCGGCTACAGGACCGGAAGTCGTGACCGGGTCTACGCGCATGAAGGCAGGCACGGCGACGAAACTGGTGCTGAACATGCTCTCGACGGGGACGATGGTGCGGCTGGGATATGTCTTCGGAAACCTGATGGTGAATGTGCGGCCGACGAATACAAAGCTGCGCGACCGGGCGGGTCGCATCATTGCGATGGTCACGGGCCTGGCCTATGAGGATGCCGTCGCGCTGCTGGAGCGAGCGGGATCGGTCAAGACAGCGATTGTCATGGAGAAACTGGGCGTGAGCCGCGAGGAAGCCGAGGAGCGCCTGAAGGTCGCGCGCGGACGGATGCGTCTGGCGCTTGAGGCTCACCCGGCACGCTAACTCGACGACCTGCTACACTTGCCGCAATCCATCCCAGCACGACCCCAGTGCAAGTTCAGAGAGGCCGCGATGCACGTGTTTTTTCGTCAATTGATTACGTCACTATCACTGTTACTTATTGCCTCTCTGCCTCTATCCGCACAGAATGCGGCCCCGTCGCGGATATTGATTCGTGCCGGGCATGTAGTTGACGTTCACACTGGAAACGAGCCGGCCGATCAGACGATTGTAGTAGTCGGAGATCGCATTACTTCGATTGCGCCGACGGCGTCGACGCCAAAGCAGGCGGGAGACACGGAGATCGATCTGCAGTCGTCGACGGTGTTGCCGGGGCTGATCGATGTGCATACGCATCTGACGGATGACAATAACTTCGATCCGTATCATGAGCTTTCGACGAGCGTGGCGATGAGCGCGCTGATTGGCGCGCGCAATGCGAAGGTAACGCTGGAGGCCGGATTCACGACGGTGCGCAATGTGGGGGCCGCAGGCTACGCTGATGTCGACCTGCGCGATGCAATCAACGTCGGACTCATTGAAGGTCCGCACATGCAGGTGAGCGGACCGCCGCTGGGCATTACGGGAGGCCACTGCGACGACAACCTGCTGCCCATTGCGTATCACCAGTCGGCAGAAGGTGTGGCGGACGGCGTGGAGGCGGTGCAACATAAAGTCCGCGAAACGATCAAGTATGGCGCGGACCTGATCAAGATCTGCGCGACGGGCGGTGTGCTGTCGAAGGGCGACGATCCACAGGCGTCGCAGTACACGCTTGAAGAGATGAAAGCCATCGTGGCGGATGCGCACCGCCTGGGACGCAAAGTAGCGGCACACGCGCATGGTTCGCAGGGAATTCTCTGGGCGACCGAGGCGGGCGTCGATTCGATCGAGCATGGCTCATATATGAACGACGAGGACATTGCGGCGATGAAGCAGCACGGCAACTACTTTGTCCCGACCGCGTACCTGGTGGACTGGATGCAGGAGAGCGGGCACCTGCCGGCCTTTTACGCGCAAAAGATGAAGGACGTAAGCGCGGTGGAGAAGGCCAACGCGAAGAAGGCGATTGCGGCGGGCGTGAAGGTTGCGCTGGGGACAGATGCCGCGGTGTATCCGCATGGATTGAATGCACACGAACTGGACGTGTATGTGAATCAGTTTGGGATGACTCCGCTGGCGGCACTGCAGACGGGAACTCTGAATGCGGCGGACCTGATGGGCTGGTCCGACAAGGTTGGCTCGATCGAAGCTGGCAAATGGGCGGACGTCATAGCCGTGGACGGCGATCCATTGAAGGATGTTCGCATCCTGCAGCATGTGCGCTTCGTGATGAAGGCGGGCGCGGTGTACAAAAACGGGAGCTCCGTAGTTCAGTGAAGGTGGCGCAGTGAAGGCGACCCGGTTCGAGTTCCGCTACCGGGTGTGGATTGCAGTCGCGATCTATGGGTTGGGCTTCGCGGCGCCGTGGCTGATCTTCAGCGCCGGTGGACCGCGAGTTTCAACAACGTGGCTTGAGCTTGCAGGCGCACTTGCCGGCACCCACGCGCTGACGCTGCAATGGGCAACGCTCCTGGTGACATCACTGGCGATCCTTCTAGCCGCCACCGGAGCGGCGTTTCGCGTGTGGGGCACGGCATACCTGGGCGCGGGAGTTGTGACTTCGGGTGCGATGCACGCACAAACAGTGCTGGCCGCTGGACCGTATCGTTATCTACGGAATCCATTGTATTTCGGAAGTTTTGTGTTTTCACTGGCGGTGTCGATCCTGATGGCGCCGATGGGAGCAATCTTCTTCCTCGTGGCGATGTTTGTGCAGATGCTGCGCCTGATCCTTGGCGAGGAGGCATATCTCACGGCCCAGCAGGGTGAGCCCTATCTCGCGTACAAAGCTTGTGTGCCGCGGTTGTTTCCCAGTGTTATGGCGCGGGTGCCAGCCTCTGCTCAAAAACCGCGCTGGATGCAGGCGATTGTGGCGGAGATTTATGTTGTGGGATTGACGGCCTGCTTTGCCGTCCTGGCGTGGCGCTACAACGCGCATTTGCTGACGCAAGCGCTTCTTGTTTGTTTTGGAGTTTCGCTGGTGGCACGAGCGCTGACGATCAATAAACCGCAAAACTCCTAGGGCCACCGCACAAAGAAATGGGAAACGGACCTCAGACCCGTCTCCCTCTCCCTAATGAGTGTTAGCCGCTATGTCGTCGTATGGGCGGCGGCTGCCATCAGTGCACAACGGGTGACTACTTCTTGGGGGGAGCGATCACGTCCTTCGCGGCCTTGGCCACGCGGAACTTCACCACCGTCTTCGCCTTGATCTTGATCTGCTCACCAGTCTGGGGGTTGCGGCCCATCCGCGCCTTGCGCTCTGCCTTCACGAGACGGCCGAGACCGGGGATGACGAATACGCCATTCTTCTTCGTTTCCTTGATGGCGGTTTCCGCCAGCAGGTCAAGGAATGCCGCGGACTGCTTGTTAGTCAACTCAAGCTTCTCGGCCAACTGCCGTACGAGAGCTGTTTTGGTCAATGCTGTTGCCATGTGTTTCCTCCTAGTTCGTCTTGACTCGACCGGTTGCGCGTGGTGCGCGCTGCCGCCGATTCTTTGCTGCCGGTTCGCCTCGTTTGCGCATCACGGCCTCTCAGCCGTAGCCGGTAAGCCCTGTGTTTATGCGGGTCCGAGAGAACCCACCGCCGTTTACCTTGCGGCTTTTCAACGCCTTTGTCAACAGTAAAAGCCGGGTTTCCACAGGTTTTTCACGGTTTTATGGGGATTTTCCGGTTTTCTTACCGTTTTTGTACCGGCGGAGCCGCCCGAAGCGCCGAAAACCCTTGTCCAGAGCGGCTCCGAGCGATGGCCTATTGCGTGACTATAGGCGCGACGGAAGAGGCTAGTAAAGCCCGAAGAGCGTTTTTTTTCGCTTGTCGACGCTGCGCAGTAACGGCTCGTTGAGGAAATCGACCAGCGGCTGGGCCAGCCGGAAATATGCGCCGATGGCGGAGGCGAGGGTGGACTGCAGCGCGTCTTGGACAGGCAGAGTGGCGGTTACCCCCCATTGCCGGTACTTGATCCATTCGATGGCGGGGTGGTCGACGGGGAATCCTTTAGGCGGCCGACTGAGCGCATTGGGGTCGTGCATGGTCATGTTCGCACGGAGTTTTTTCGATTCAATCAGGCGCTTGAATTCGGCGGGATGCGCGAGGAGGTGCTGACGGATGGCAAAGAGTTGTTCCTTGGGCGGCATGTAGACGCCGGCCGCGACGATGATCTCGGTTGCGGTCAGGTGGAAGTAGTAGCCTCCGCCTGAGGTTTTCTCGAGACCGTTGCGCGTCCACCACGCGGCGAGATTGGTCTTGTATGGCGTCTTGTCGGCGGAGAAGCGGGTGTCGCGATAGATGCGCAACATGCACTTTTGCGGCGGACGGAGATGTGCCGGGGCATAGTCCATCATGCCCTGGGTGATCTTCTCGATGAGGGCGAGCATGGGCTGTTTGAGGTCGCGCTCGTAGAGGTCGCGGCGCGCCTCGAACCACTCGCGCCGGTTGTTGCGCTTGAGCTGACGCAGAAAGTCGAGGGTCTTCTGGGTGAAGTATGGTTGTACGGGCGCCGAGGGTTTGGTGGACGCGGCTTTTTTTTCAGGTCGCGAAGGCATCTTCGTATTTTAGGCGGCTGAGGCATTCCACTTTCTTGCTAGACTCACACCGTTATGCGAATTCTCCTTCTATTCTTCGTTGTTTTCGGTTCGATCCTCCTGTCGCCGGCTCAGCCTGGGCCCGCCTCGATCGACGCTCCGCGGGGAGCGAAGCTACTGCTTGAGGCGAAGGGAAATGGCGCGCAGGTCTACACCTGTACCGATGCCCGATGGGTATTGAAGGCTCCGAATGCCAAGCTGCTGGATGCCCACGGCCAGGTGATCGGCACCCACTTTGCCGGTCCGACGTGGCGGCTGAATGATGGCAGCGAAGTGAAGGGCAAGATGATCGCGAGCCAGCCCGCGCCGGACGGCAAATCGATTCCGTGGCTGCTGGTGGGGGCCGTGCCGGGGAGCCAGAGCGGCAAGTTCGCCTCGGCTGCGTATATTCAGCGCACCGAAACCAGCGGCGGCGCTGCTCCCAAGGAGGCGTGTACGAGCGGAGAGCTTCCGGTGCCGTATACCGCGAAGTACAGCTTCTACGCAGCGAAGTAAGCTGGAATCCGATGAACACCGAACGCATCTGCTAGAAATGGCCGGTCTGCCGGAACATCTCTTTTCCAATCCTGTGTGGCATGCTTTGCACACCAGGCACCGCCATTTCGCCATCAGCGCTGGGCACGCCTGCCGCTATCCTGCCGATGTCTCGCCCTTCTCTGCGGTCGGCGAGCCGAACGTGACCGCGTTTAAAGACCTGCACTCCCTGCTTGTGCCGGGCGAATCGGTCTGGATTGCCGAGACAAAATTTCCCGACTGTCCGGAGCTGGTCTTTGAGGCGACGATCGAGTGCCTGCAGATGGTGTTGCCGAAGGAAATCACGCCGCCAGCGGACGCCGCAGCCGAGATCGTTCCTCTCTCCTGCGCGGACGCACCGGCAATGGTCGCGCTGACGGAGCTTGCATTCCCGGGCTTCTTTCGAGTGAAAACTTGTGAGATGGGCAACTACTACGGTGTATTCGCAGGCGGCGAACTGGTCTCGATGAGTGGCGAGCGTATCTTTCTCGACGGCTATCCCGAAGTGAGCGGCGAATGTACGCACCCAGACCACCGTGGCAAGGGCTATGCCGCCGCGCTGATGTGGCAGGTGATCCGCGATCATCGCCGCGACGGACTTGTCTCCTGGCTGCATGTCAGCGCTGGAAACCGCCACGCGATCGAGCTTTATCTGCGCATGGGGTTTGTGGAGGCGCGCAGGCTCGTATACCATCGGATTTCGCGCAGGGATGGAAGCGGCGTCTGATCCTAATCGAGTTTGCGCTGCGTCAATTCTCCGACGGTAACTTTTCGAGCCGCGCGTACTCCAATAGTTGGGAGTCTTCCATGTTCAAGACGATTGTGCGTGCCGTTGTGCTGCTGGCTGTCGGCCTGCCGCTGGTAAGCTGCCAGGCGGCGAGCAATGCGCCGATCCCGGCGGCGAAGGATGATGCTCCGCTCGCCGCGACTTCGTCGCGCGAGACGGCGGTGTTTGCGGGCGGATGTTTCTGGGGCACACAGGCGGTGTTTGAACGCGTCAGAGGAGTGGTCGAGACGACGGCGGGATACTCAGGCGGCTCGGCTTCGACGGCGCACTACGATGATGTGACGACCGAGACAACCGGCCACGCGGAGAGCGTACGCGTGGTCTATGACCCATCGAAGATCACGTATGGACAACTGCTGCGGATCTTCTTTGCGGTGGCGCATGATCCTACGCAGCTGAATCGGCAGGGGAATGACGTCGGCACGTCGTACCGGTCGGTGATTTTCTTTGCGAACGATGATGAAAAGCGGATCGCGACCGCGTATATCGCACAGCTCGATGCGGCGCACGTATTTTCCGGCCCGATCGTGACCCAGGTGGTCCCGCTAAAGGCGTTTTATAAGGCGGAAGACTACCACCAGGATTATGCGCTGAAGAATCCGAACAACCCTTATATCTACGTGTGCGACCGGCCGAAGATCGCCGCGCTCAAGCAGCAGTTTCCGGAACTCTTCCAGAAGTACAAGGGTGAGTAGCCACCCTCTATAGTGAATGGCGATGCGCCCTCAGCCCCTGATCGCGGTAACCGATGTGGAAGCTAGCAGCCGGTGGTATCAGCGGCTGCTGGGCTGCCGGAGCGATCACGGCGGTCAAGAATACGAGCGCCTGGTTTCGAATGGCAGCCTCGTCCTTCAGTTGCACAGCTTTGAGGTGGAACACCATCATGGCCTGATCGGCAACCGCGACGACAAGCCGTATGGGAACGGTGTTTTGCTATGGTTCGAGGTAGATGACTTCGATGGGGTCATACAGCGGTCAGCTGAAATGGGCGTGGAGGTCGTCATGCCCCGGCATCGAAATCCTCCTGAGGGTGACGGCGGTCCGAATCACTGGGAGTGTTGGATGCGCGATCCGGACGGCTACCTCGTGGTGGTTGCCAGTCCCGACGGATCGGCCAGTGAAACATGGCGTCCCAGCCAATAGACAGTATTACGCTTCAGCGAACAGCTATTTCTTTCGCGTGTCTCACGTTGAATACTTCGCCCGCACGCAGCGCAAATTGCAGGCGCTTGCCGCGGCGCACGTTGTAAACCAGCGCCGGACGAAAGCAGACCAGGCATCGTCCGCCGGCGCGACGAGCGCTCGGGTAGAGGATGCCGTTCGATTGGCGTGTCAACAGTTTGGCGGCCAGCTTCTGGGGTTCGGCGTAGGACTCAGGAATCGGTTCCCCTCGGAGATATTTTCGAAACTGCGACCGGCCAGCGGTAAGGTCATGCGCAGGCATGGTGAAGTCGGCGAGGTAATCGTCGAAAGTGGCAATCTCTCCTTCCTGCCAATTTACTTCTTCGAGCTGACGCCGTTTATGGAAGGCGACTTCAGCGAGCGAAACTTCGCGCTCCAGGCCGGCGTACCACGCCCCTCTATCGCTTGAGTTGAAACGGCCGCCTTCGGGCGCGGCGTGGGTAAAAGCGGCATTGACGATGTGCGCGTAGTCGACTCCGTAGACCAGCTCATGCACGCCGATGCCGGGCAGCAAGCCTAACTCGCCGAGCAGGCGGTCATTGGTTGCGCCGTCTAATTCGAGCAAATCGTCGAGTGCGCGCGTGTCCTCGGTGAGGCGCGAAAGGACGGTGCCGCTCTCGCTGTAGCGGGCGGGGATGAGACGGTGCGTGTCCTCAAGGTCGATGGAGGTGACGGGAATGCGAACTGCGGGGGCTGGGGGAGACATGGATTTGGGTTATTGCCCACCGCGGCGGGCGTCGAGCAATTGCCGCACGCTAAGCATGCCGGGCTGGCCGCGCTGAATGACGTAGGCCACAGGGGTATCGCCACGAAAGATCACGTTGGTGTTGGGCAGGGTCATCCACGCGTCCGCGAGCTTCGGGCTGTAGAGGATATTCACCGCCTTGAAGATGCCAATGAGCAGAGAGATGCGCGTCAACGTGTCCTGGTCGAGGATGCGGCCGCTGGGATCTTTCTTGAGCGCGTAGAACGAGCCTGTAGACATGCCGCCGAGAAGCTGCCGCGCTTCCGGGTCACGCAGGCCCCACTTTTTCATGATGGCGAGGAAGCCCTTCACCGCAGCAGGGCTGAGACGGCGGCGGACGATCGGGTCCGAGAGGTCAGCGGCGGATTCGGATCTGTATCCGGGAACGTTGGGTAAGGCTAAAGACGCGGCCATGCGGCGTCCTCCATTTCTGAATTGATATTGCATCATATTTGAATCATCAAAATCAAGATAAATCCCTTTCTAAAATGCGCTTAAACCGATTTCGGGTTCCGTCTTCGCGGCTCCCGGGATACACTGACTTCTCAAAAACATGGTGCTGGAGCCGCCCTTGAACGTCCTACTGTGTCTGGTTGTTCTGTCTCTGCTGTCTGTCTTCAACGTCTGCGCGCGCGCGGACAGCCTCGGCGAGCTCAGTGATAGCTTCTGGCAGTGGCGAGCGCAGGAGCAGCCCTTCACAAATGACGACATCCCACGCATCGACCGGCCTGCGGGCTTCATTGTTGACTGGTCGCAGCAGACCATAGCGCAACGGCTGCAGCAGCTCGCCGTCTTTGAGCAACGATGGAAGAGCCTCGCGCCATCCGCACAGACGCCGGTACCGGAACAGGTGGATTACCGCCTTCTCGGCTCGGCGCTGGCGCGGGCGCGATTTGAGCTTTCGATCGAGCAGAACTGGAAGCGGAACCCGTACTTCTATGTGGATCAGACGCTGGGCTCCGTGTTCATTCTGCTGCTGCAGCCGCCGCCGTTTTCCGAAGCGCGGCAGCAGGAGATCGTCGCGCGCGTGAAGCGGATTCCGGCGACGATCGAGAGGGCGAAGCAGAATTTAACCGACATGCGGCAGCCGTTTGTGCGGCTGGCGATCGACGCGCTCGACAATATCTCCGAGCGGACCGGACAGATGGCGACTGCTCTCGCGCCGCAGCTCAGCTCTGCCAATGCACAAGCTCTGCAGCAGGCGATTCCGGCGGCGGCCACCGCGCTTACGCAGTATCGCGCGTGGCTTGAAACCAAACTGGCCACGGCCCGCAAAGACACTGCCATCGGCCGCGACAACTATATCTATTTCCTGCGCAGCATCGCGCTGCTGCCCTACACGCCGGAGCAGTTGCTGGAGATGAGCAGCCTGGAGTGGAGTCGGTCGGTCGCCTTCGAGGCCTATCAGGAAGCGCGTCTTGCGGGATTACCGCCGGCAACGATCTTTCCCAACGCGGACGCGCAGATTGCAGCGGAAAAAGCAGATGAGGAGAAGGTACGGGCGTTTCTCGTCAATCAGAAGATTCTCAGCGTGCCCGACTGGATGAAACACTACCGAAACCTGCTGCTTCCGGCTTACCTTGAACCCCTCGAAGGCATGGGCGTCACGGATGATCTCACGGGACCGTCGCGTCTCAACGAAGACGGCACGAGCTACATTCGCCAACCCAGCCCGAACCTGGGCTACTTCAGCCTTTCGACGGCGCGCGATCCGCGGCCGATTCTGGTGCATGAGGGCGTACCGGGACACTACTTTCAGCTTTGCCTCGGCTGGCACAACGACGATCCAATCCGGCGCCACTATTACGATTCGAATGCCAACGAAGGCATTGGCTTCTACGCCGAAGAGATGATGCTGCAGGCAGGCTTCTTCGACGACAATCCACACACGCGATCGACTATCTACAACTTCATGCGGCTGCGGGCGCTGAGGGTCGAGGTCGACGTAAAGTTGGCGCTGGGCGAGTTCACGCTGGAGCAGGCGGCGAATTATCTCGCTAAGACAGTCCCGATGGATCGTACGACTGCGCTCGGGGAAGCGGCCATGTTCTCAAGCACGCCGGGGCAGGCGATCTCCTATCAGATCGGCAAGCTGCAGATCATTCAGCTCCTGTCGGACACGCGCCTGAAGCAGGGCGCGGACTTTTCTATGCTGAAGTTCAACGACTTTGTCTGGAACAACGGGAACGTGCCGCTCTCGCTGCAGCGCTGGGAGCTGCTTCAGGATGCGAGCCAGGTTCCTGCGGCGACAGCTCCCCCCCGCGTCAGCCGTGAAGAGCGGCGATAAAATCGTGTTCGCTATGCTGTTCCCTCGCGGGCGTCTCGCCAAAGATCGATTGCTCCCTCCTGCGCATGGCGATCGATCTCATTCAACTCGGCATCGGTGAATTGGAGCTTCTTCACCGCGTCGAGCGAGTTGTCGAGCTGCTCCACATTCCGCGCTCCAATGAGCGCCGAGGTAACCCTCTCGTCGCGCAGCACCCAGGCAATCGCCATCTGCGCCAGCGTCTGCCCGCGCGCGCCCGCAATTTCGTTGAGGGCGCGAACGCGGTTGAGATTTGCTTCGCTGAGAAAGTTCTTCGGGAAGGAGCCTTCGGTCCGGGCACGCGAGTTCTCCGGAACTCCGTTCAGGTATTTGTTCGTCAATAGTCCCTGCGCCAGCGGAGAAAAAGCAATGCAGCCCACGCCCAACTCTTCGAGCGTGCCGAGCAATCCCTTCTCCACCCAGCGGTTCAGCATGGAGTAAGACGGCTGATGAATCAGCAAAGGTACGCCTTCGCTTTTCAGAATCTGTGCCGCCTCGCGAGTCCGCTCGGAACTGTAGGACGAGATACCTACATATAGAGCCTTGCCCTGGCGCACTGCGTGCGCGAGCGCGCCCATTGTTTCCTCCAGCGGCACATCCATCGACGGGCGATGGGAATAGAAGATATCCACGTACTCGAGACCCATGCGCTGAAGGCTTTCGTCGAGTGACGCCAACAGGTACTTGCGCGAGCCGCCGATGCCGTAGGGACCGGGCCACATGTCCCATCCCGCTTTCGAGGAGATGAGAAGCTCGTTACGATGGGCGAGAAAATCCTTGCGCAGGATGTGGCCGAAATTCTCCTCCGCCGATCCGTAAGGAGGCCCATAGTTGTTCGCAAGGTCGAAGTGGGTCACCCCCCGGTCGAAGGCCCTCCGGATCACCGCCCGGCCAGTCTCGAAAACATCAACTCCACCGAAGTTCTGCCACAGCCCAAGCGAGACCGGCGGCAGGACGATCCCCGATCGCCCGCACCGACGAAACTCGGCTCCGTCATACCGCTCTGCATTGGGCATATAACTCATCCGTACTTATCTCCTTCTACTTCTTATGCAACGCCTGCAGGGAAGACTGTCGGATCGCGACAACCTCCGAAAAGTATGTCACAAGCGGATCCGGATTTTCGTCCGGCGGTGAGACTTGTCTGTTTAATGGAGCAGGAACTATCTGGTTCGCCGATTGGGCAGCATGCGGGCGGCGCTGCCGGAGAGATTCGCATCGACGAACCTCTTGATCCGCGGCATGTGCTTTTGCAGGAAGACGCCGAGGGCGATGATGGCCACTCCCAGGAGCGAGACTGCGAACGGGAAGAGCAGCGAATCGCGGAGGATGGTATGCGCCAGCGACGTGAGATAGCTAAAGACGCCAATCGCGCCGAAGACCAGAAATACCCGTCTGCTGAGCAGGACCGAGGCGGCGACGAATCCGATATTGAGACAGCCATAGGCGAAGCGCGCGCGCTGGCTTCCGCTGTCGAGCAGGCTGAGACCGCCCCACAGGGTCATCATGCCGAACAGGTATCCCCAGAAGGCGTAGTCGTCGCGCGTGCTGTGATCGATGAAGTAACTGACCAGCATCATGACGACACCGAAGACGATCGAGATGTGGCACAGCTCGTGAAATGTCCAGTTCTTGTGAAATAGGAGCGCGGTCGCATCCATGGACATGTATCAGAGCGCGTAGGCAATGAGCGCGGTAAGAAACGGGAAAGCGAAGAAGCGGAGCGCGACGAGGCCCGCGATCGCGGTTCCGATTTCCATGTACACCCAGGAGGCGCGAATCCAGGGATGGTCGTAATAGGCGCCCGAGACTCCCGCGGGCCACAGGTTCAGCGCTTTTTCGACGCCGAAGATGGCGAGCGGCGTCATGCAGACGGCGACTGTGGCGCAGATGCCTCCCAAAATGCGCAGATCGCGCCGGTTCCAGAAGTAGCGAGCGGCGAGCAACGCGACAGCGGCGTAGGCAAGGGCGATGAGAGTGAGCATTCCGCCAGCGAGACGATCGAAGGCCATGGTGACGAACCAGCCCATCGCTCCCGCGACGATCAAGGCGCCGAAATAGTAGGCAACGTGCGCAGCATGGAAGCCCGGTTGATCTTCAGTCGTGGTCCCAAGAGCCTGCCACAGGCTGGAAGCTTGTTCCTCGGTAAGTCCGATTCTTATTGCAGCTTTGACGATGTCGTCGCGAGTTACGCGCATGCCTGCATCCACAAAATGTCGTTCATAGCGGACGATCATCCATGAAAATGCGCGTATTTGGGAAGATATTTTTGGCTTGCGACGGCGACCTCTACTTGGCGGCTGTGGCAGGTTTGTAGCCCCGAGGTGCCTGCCTTCAGCATCGCCGCTCTTGCTTCGTCGATTACTGAGCAGCGGTGTGGTATCCACATTGTTACAGGCTCCGCCAGCGGTATCTTCATTGTAACATATTTATAATCAATAGCTTGGCAAAACATACGGCGAGGGATGCCCGGCTCTATGGTGCAAGCCTGAGGTCGTCTTCGCGCTAAAATCTGCCGGACAAGGCAACCAGAATACCTCCGCATTCCTCCGATCTATTCAGGGTTCGAGAGTTCCCCAACGAATCCGGACCCTCGATACGAAACCCAGGCACAAAGCAGTAGGGTTTCGATCGAAAACGATAAGTGCCGATCGCCCTCATCGCTTGCCAATCGCTCGCAGGCAGAAAGTCCGACGGCTGAAGGTGGATATATGCAGATTCTGCGCTGGACCCTATGTTTTCGGGCGCGCAATCTCTTCCTGATTGCGTTGCTTTGTATATTGCCATGCGCGTCCTTTTCGCAGGTGGCAGTCGGAGTTTCAATCACCGTGGCTCCCCCGGTACTGCCCGTCTATGAGCAGCCAATTTGCCCGGCAGCCAACTACATGTGGACCCCAGGCTACTGGGCATGGGACCCAAACTCCGGAGGCTACTACTGGGTTCCGGGAACGTGGGTCATGGCCCCAGCCGTGGGCCTGCTCTGGACCCCCGGCTATTGGGGCTGGAATAACGGCGGCTATATGTGGAATGCCGGATACTGGGGACCTCAGGTAGGCTTCTACGGCGGCGTGAACTATGGCTTCGGCTACACCGGAGTGGGCTTCTACGGCGGACGCTGGAGCGGCGGCTACTTCAGCTACAACACCGCGGTCATGCGTGTAAACACGACCGTTATTCATAACACGTATGTCGATCGCACCGTCATCCGCAATACCACCGTAAGCAGGGTGAGCTACAACGGCGGACGGGGCGGCATTGAGATGCCGCCTACCGCAGCACAAGAGGCGGCTGCCCGACAGAGACGCTATGGCCCGATTGCCGCACAGGCGCGACAGCAGCAATTCGCCCGCGAGGACAGAGCGAATTTCGCCTCGGAGAACCACGGACATCCCGCGTACGCAGCAACAGCACGCCCTGTAACGTCGGCCGCCGACTTCAAACGCGCGGTGCCCGCAAGCGGCGCAAAACCCGTCACTGCGAACGAGACACGGTCGGCAAACGGACGGCCGGCCACAACGTCGCACCCGGCAAACGAAACTCGACCTGCGACGCGGCCTGAGTCAAAGCCCGTGACCACACGTCCAGCCAACGAGACTCGCCCGGCCAGTAAGTCAACAACAACCCATCGGACTGCGGAATCTCGCCCGGCTACGAAGCCGGCTACAGCGACAAAACCGTCTTCGGAAGCAACACCGGCGCATGAAACCCGGCCGACTTCGACGCGGCCTGCCTCGACCGCTCGTCCGGCAAACGAAACCCGGCCGGCAACCAGGCCCGCTCCGGCCGCGCATACGGCCGAGACTCGTCCGGCTCCGAAACCAGCTCCCGCAGTGAAACCGGCCCCGGAAACGCGGCAGGCTAGCCACCCAGCCACGCCTCCTCAAACGACTGTCAAGTCAGAGAGCAGACCAGCCCCCGTCCAACAAGCAAAGCCCGGACCCCAGCCTCGCCCGGAAAGCAGGCCCGCACCAGTGCAGCAGGCCAAACCGGCTCCGCAGCCTCGGCCGGAAACCAGACCTGAGCCGCAGCCGCGTCCCTCCCAATCTGAGGCAAAGCCTGCCCCCGCTCCAAAACCGGCGCCCGAAGCCCGGCCCTCGCAGTCGGCTGCCCGGCCCGCCCCCCAGCAGCATGAGAGCGCGCCTCGGCCCAGCGGAGAGAAGCCTCACCCAGGCCAGGAATAACGGCGAAATCTCTGGCCCTCACCCGAGCCCGGAGCTTCCACTCCGGGCTTTTTATTTGCGGTTCAGTTGCTCAAACAGCCCCTTGATGGCAACCGCGCCGCTACGCATGGAGTAGCGCTTGCGGAAGACTTCGGTTGTTCGGGCAATCATGGCGCTTCGCTTCCCATCCCCGAGCGCGAGCCAGCCCGACAGCAGATCTTCCGTGCCTGCGAGTGTATCGGGAGCAACCAGGCCGACTCCTTCCTGCTCGATATCCGGCCAGATGTTGACCTGGTTCGAGATGAGCACGGGCCGGCCGCAGGCCAACGCCTCGGCGACCACCACGCCGAAGTTTTCCTGGTGCGAGGGAAGGATAAAGGCGTCGCAGCCGCGCAGGGCGCCCCACTTGGCGTCGCCGGTAAGCAGGCCTGGCCAGTGAACGCGCCGCTCAATGCCGAGATCTGCGGCCAGCCGCTGTAGTTTCGATTGCAGACCAACCTGGTCCGGACCGGCGATCACCAGATCGACATCGGGGTGTACCGGAGCGACCCGGGCAAAGGCTTCAATGAGCAGGTCGCAGCCCTTCTTTTCATGGATGCGCGATAGGAAGAGCACGTAGGGCCGCCCGTGCAGCAGCGGCAATTTGCTGTACAAGGCGTCGGATTGGGCTTTGCTGTTCGGCGGCGTATCACCGGTCCCATACGGAACAACGAAGCTCTTCCAGTGGTTGGGCCAGAAGCTCTGCGGCGCGAGGTCGCGCTCGAGCGTGCTGGTGAACATCACCGTTTCCGCATGACGCAAGATCCAGTACTGCACCGGCCAATAGAAGTACTTCTTGAGGTGTTTCAGTGGATAGTGACGCTTGAACCAGGGATCGAGCATGCCATGTGTGAGAACCAGATACGGTACACGCCCCTTGGCAGCGATGGCCGCAGCCAGGCCGTGATAGGTCCAGATGCCGTTGATCACCACACCATCAAAGCGCGTCACGTTTTGCCGTAGCCAGGCCAACAGCTGCCGGGAATATCCGTAGGCACCGGTTGGCGCGCCCATGGCGTGGATCGGGATCGAGAAATCGGACAGATACGGCTCGCTGGGATCGTCCTGGCAGACGATTTCCACCAAAACGCCCACGTCGCCGTACGCCCTGGTCAGATGGCGCAACGCTTCCGGAGGGCCTCCAGTGGAGGGCGACAATGATGGAATCACATGCAGTATTTTCAATGGGGACTGGCCGTCGGTAATTCACGCCCGGGCGTTGGCGCTTCGCGCCAACCCGAATTCGAACCTACATTGAGGTTAAAGCATGAGAGCAGTTATCGGAAAGGAAACAAAACGACAAGCGGCCGCACTCCGCCGTTGTAACGTCTAAAGGCACGAAGCGCATATTGCCGCGCCACGCAGGGCTCAGATGCGCATGGGCATGATGATGTAGCGATACTTGTACTCGTCGTCAGCGTCTTCGGGGCGAACCTGGCCGGCGGATTGTGCGTCCTTGAACTCCAGGCGGACTTCGCCGGCGTTGCCAATCGCCTTGAGGAAGTCGATCAGGTATGACGAGTTGAAACCTACTACCAGGGGATCGAAGCTGTAGGGGGTTTCGATGGTGTCCTCGGATTCGCCGGAGTCGGTCGAGGAGGAGGAGATTTTCAATTCATTCTGTTCGAGGCGCACTTTGACGGCCCCGGACCGCTCATCGGCGAACTGCGCGACACGCTGGATCGAGCCCATGAGATCTTCGCAGCGCACCACGACGAACTTGTTGTTGTCGCGCGGCATGACGGCTTCGTAGTTGGGAAACTGGCCGGTCAGCTTGCGGCTGGTGAGCACGCGATGTCCGATGCGGAAGAAGAGAGTATTGTCGTCGTCAGCAAACTCGATCGTTTCGGCGTCGGTGTTCGAGAGCAGCGAATGCAGCTCAGCCAGTGCCTTGCGGGGAATGAGCGTCTTGCGCTCTCCGCTAACGTTCGATAGCGTCTCGCCGCTCTTCTCGATATGGGCCAGGCGATGGCCGTCGGTGGCGACCATGGCCAGCGACTCGGCTTTAAGAATGAGCAGCGCCCCGTTCAGTGTGTAACGCGACTCCTCGTTGGAGATGGCGAAGATGGTCTTCGAGATGCAGTTGTTGAGCGACGCAGCCGGAATGCTGGTGATGCTCGTCTGCGGGAATTCTGGGACCTGCGGAAAGTTAGCGCGGGCCATACCGACCATCTTGGTGTTGGAGCGGCCAGAGCGGATCTGGATCCAGTGATTCTCCATGAGCTTGATGGAAATATCACCGTCGGGTAGCAGCTTAATGTAGTCGTAAAGCTTGCGGGCCGGGATGGTGCAGGAGCCGGACTTCTTGACCTTGGCGGCGCATGAAGTTTTGATGCTCTGGTCGAGATCGGTGGCGGTGATGACCACTTTGTCGCCCTCGGCTTCAATGAGGAAATTCGAGAGGATGGGGATGGTGGTTTTGCGCTCGACGACGCTTTGCGTCGCGGTGAGCTCCCGCAGCAGGTCTTGACGGCTGATGCTGATTTCCAGAGCGGAACCCTGGACGGCGCCCCGGCTGGATTTTTCCTGCTCGATGTCTAAACCCGCACTTGCGTTTGCGCCTGCCATGTTAACCCCCGAATGCGACTTGGCCCACTGTACACCAGACAAAGCGAGGAAATACAGATGGCTTCATTCTAGTGATAAATACACATTTTGTGCGCTCTGGAAAAGTGGACTTTATCTCGGAAATATGCACTCAGAGAGAAATCACGATAAGGTGGGTCCAGCAGTCGTGAACGCGGAGTGTGTGGCCGCTCCGTTCCTACTACTGAAAGCTTTTTAGAAAGCTATTTACTTCGTAGTAGTAACCGTTCGCGCTGGAAAAGTGGAAAGATGAGGGAAAACCAGGCAGGACGCGGATATGAGGCTTGTGTACGTTTTAGAAAAGTAGTCCGGAGAAATTGCAAAAGCAGGAAGACGGGACGGAAAGCGCGAGAAGTTGGAGCAGTTCTCCTCGTTCTTCACACTACTCTTTCAGAGGCATGTGGAAACCGATCATCGCAAAGTGGAAAGACGGGTCAGGCACAGTCTGGGAGGGGCTGCGCCGGGTGCCGACTTTCAACAGAGGCCAATTTACATCGCCTCGCCGTGGCTGCCCTCGGCATTGTCACCGTTCGATGTCGCGTGGCTCAGGATGACGCCGCCGTTGGTGGTTTCAGCGTGGATTGTGGGTCCGCCTCTGCCGATGTCCGTGGCCAAGTGGTGCTTGATGTCGCCCTGAATGGTGATGGGGAAATTGACCTCGATGCCACCGTTGACGGTGCCGGTTTCAAGATGCGCCGAGTAGTGTTCCGGTATGTTGAGGCTGATGCCGCCGTTGGTTGTTTCAGCGTTGAGGCCCTTGCCATTCCAGCGGTCGCCAGAGAGAGATATATCCAGTCCGCCGTTGACCGTGCTGCCATGTACGTCGCCCGCGAGGTCGGTGAGGTCGACCCCGCCGTTGGTAGTGTCGAACTTCAGGTCGCCGTCAAGATGCTCGAGGCTGATGCCGCCATTCATGGTCTTGAGTTCGGCCGAGAGCTGGCGCGGGGCGTGAATCACATAGCTGATGCCGTACCCCTGGTGTCCCCAACGAAAATTCGGCCCCTTGTCGTGGATGGCGCCGCCGGAGGTTTCGATCTGAATCTCGCGGAGAATGCCGGCCGCCTCCGAGGCGGTATTGGCCCAGCCTTCGATGCGGGCATCAATCTGAACGTCCTGCCGGTCTTCTCCCAGGATGTGTATGCCGCCATTCATGCTGGAGACATTGAGTTTGTCAGGTTTGGCAATGGTGATAGATCGGACCTCACAGGCGTGCTCCTGATGGCCCCAGCCCCAGTTGGTGTGGTCCTTGTCTGTCCCTGTGCAGTCGTGGATGGTCCAGCCATCGGTGCTGCCCGTCACTTTGCCGTCGAGCGATTCGGAGTGCTTGGCGTCGGCATGGAAGCCGCTGAGAAAGCCCCTCCAGCCGCTGTTCCAGGGCTGGGAACCAATGCCGACGACGATCAACAGGACGGCTGCGAAGAGCGCGAAGCGGCGCATGGGATGACCCTCAGAAGAGCGATACGCAGGCTGTGTCATGGGAGTTCCTCAAAACTTCAGTAATAGGAATGAGCACGTCAGATGCCAATTATGCAGCGCTGCAACCACCCTGGAATCAATCAATTCACATGATATTCATGGAGGCCGATTGTCCGGGATAGAAATGCAGTGTTCGGGAGCGGACAGGCCGGGATTCATGCGAACGGTATAGCGTGCCGTTCTGCGAACAAGGCACAACCTTGGCCAGCTCTTCCGGCTCTCGGAGCTCTGGAAGCGATTTGAGTCGCCGGGGGAAGGCTTGACTAGGTCTGCGATGCGACTCTTGGTGCAGAGACGGTGGTCGTGCCAACAGAGCCTGGTTTCGATGCCTGCGTCTTGGTAAATGCCGCCACACTGCTGGTCACCGACTTGAGGATTAATCCTGCCCGGGACGGGAGGCAGACACACATGGAATGCGTGGAACTCTTCGAAACCCTCCCATTCCAAGGCAGGGAACCGACGACTATGACGATGAGCAGGGTAGCTGCGAAAAGCGCGAAGCGGCGCATGGGATGACCCTCTGTGGAACGATACGGAGACTGTGTCATGGTAGTTCCTTAAAACTTCGGTAATATACCAGCACGCCGCGGACCAAATGCTATGTCGCGCAGCCCGCCCAGAATCAATGGATTTACCGGATATTGAAGGCGTTGAGTGTCCGCCTAGGGGCAGAACTGTTCAAGAATGGACAGATCTCAGCGCTTCCGTTCCCAGAACTCCTCGTGGCGGTCGTCGCGAAAGCGTATGCCTTTGACTTCCCCTTCCGAGTCTTTTTCGAAAGTAAGTCGCGTCGGGCTGCCCGTGGGATAGAAGAACGTTGTTGCGCTCTCCGGCAGCAACTCTATCGAGTCGCCAACGCGGTTCTTGGTGAAGAGGCGGTCCCCCTGCCGGTAGATCGTCGACTGGATGGTTCCCGCGTCCTCGTAATCGCCCACGTACTCCTCGTAAATCTCAGGATTGATTTTTGCGGGAACGGGATGGAGAGGCACGATCACCTCTTCCGCAGCGGGCACTGTTTTGGGAATGCTGCTGAGGCGGTGGGCGAGCAGCCAGCGCGGCAGCTCCGGATTGGCGTAGGCCTTGTCCCAGGCGTTGTGACGCCATCCGGCGTACTCCCAGAAGCGGACGTTGCCGCCTGCGGCCTTGAGCGCGTCGAACATGAGGGCGGCCTGCTTGGCTGCGACAACGTTGTCGTCGGCTCCGTGAAAGATCCAGACCGGTGTGCGTCCGATAGCGCGCGCGTATTCGCCGGGCAGAGTGGCGCTTTCGTGCCAGCGGTCGGGCTTGTAGGACCAGAAGACTCCTCCACTGACCGGAACGATCGCCGCGAAGCGGTGCGGGTTGTAGCGAGCCAGCTCGTAGACTCCGTAACCGCCAAGAGAGAGCCCCGTAAGGTATGTTCGGTCGCGGTCGCCGTGGAACTCCTTTGTGTCCTGATCGAGCGCGGCGAGGGCCATCTGCATGATGTCGGGATCGGTCCAGCGACGGTGGCTGAAGGGAACCTGGGGCATGACGACGACGAATGGCCAGCGATCGGGATGCAGCCGGATGGCCTGGGGCAAGCCGATCTGCGTCTCGTCCATGCCCTCGGAGCCGCGCTCGCCTGATCCGTGCAGGAAGAGAATCACCGGCCAGAGGCCGTGTTCGTTCCAATTTTCGGGCAGATAGACCTGGTACTTGTACACCATCCCATTCACCGTCACCCGACGATTAAGGAATCCGGTGTCGATGTGACGCGGGGAAGCGTGCGCGGGAAGAACCGCGGAAATGGAGAGAAGGGCAACAATCAGCCAACGGGCCAGTCGGCGCGCGATCACTGCTGCACAGGATAACGCGATCGGCCTCGAGTCTGCGAGAAATACTGAGGGTATCGCCAATCGAGCATGCCTGTTGTGATGCGGGTCGATGGCCGTCCTTGTTGTTCAAGGGGGAAGGCTGGGCGCATACTGTTTGAGCCCGCAACGAATCCATAAAAGTAAGGATCAAGAAAAGAAGGATCAAGGATGAACTTCACGCGCCGGGATTTTCACCGCCTCGCTGCAATTGCCGCAGTTTCTCAGTTTCTTCCTGCCGTCGGGGCGCAGACCGCAGATCGCCGCATCGGGTGGTGCATCATCGCGCTGGGCCGTATCTCGATGGATCATTTCATGCCCGCCGTGAAGATGTCGCAGAAAGGGAAGATCGTCGCACTGGTGAGCGGCCATCGCGACAAAGCCGAGAAGCAGGCGGCAATCTACGGCGTGCCTGCGAGCGCGATCTACGACTACGAGAGCATGGACGCGATTCGCGACAACAAAGAGATCGATGCCGTCTACGTCGCGCTGCCCAACAGTATGCATGCCGAGTACGCCATCCGCTCGGCCAAAGCCGGCAAGCATGTTCTCTGCGAGAAGCCGATGGCGAGTAGCGTCGCGGATTCGCGGGCGATGATCGAGGCCTGCAAGGCGGCCAACAAAAAACTGATGATCGCTTACCGTTGCCAGTACGAGCCCACCAATCTCAAGGCGATAGAACTAATTCGCAGCGGCGCGCTTGGCCAGGTGCAGGCCATCGAGAGCGCTAATGGCTTCAACATCCGCGCGGGTGAGTGGCGGCTGAATCGCAAGCTGGCCGGCGGCGGCCCGCTGATGGATGTGGGGATTTATTCGCTCAATGCGTGCCGTTATCTGACCGGCGAAGAGCCGCACGATATCAAGGCGAATTCCTCTGTCATCGACCACGACGGCCGATTCAAGGAAGTAGAAGAAAATGTCGGGTGGACGATGAAATTTCCCTCGGGCATTGTGGCCAGCTGCAACACCACTTACGGCGCGAATATGGAAGGCATGTATCGCGTGCATGGGTCAAAAGGCGTTCTGCAATTGATGCCGGCCTTCGGATATCAGGGATTGCATCTGACAGCGGAGATCAAGGGCAGTCCCGATCTCGACGAACCTTCTCCTGAGCGCGACCCGGTGCAATTCGCTCGCGAAGCCGACTATTTCGCGGACTGTATCTGGGAGAACAAGACACCGAAAAGCGACGGCGAAGAGGGTCTGCGCGACATGGAGCTGATGTCGGAGATCTACAA
Source organism: Acidobacteriota bacterium (assembly GCA_013289875.1). Classification (GTDB taxonomy): domain Bacteria; phylum Acidobacteriota; class Terriglobia; order Terriglobales; family Acidobacteriaceae; genus Silvibacterium. The sequence goes on from JABCZC010000005.1 coordinate 28,330, forward strand.
ATCGGCGGGCTTGCCGGGGCTGTAAGTGGCACCAGAGTCGGGCTCTCGGATTTCGAGAAGCATGCAGTTTTGCTTGTTCACCTCGCACTGCAGCATGTCGAGGTCGAGCAGGTTCCAGCCGACGAACCCCGCGAAGTGGCCTCCCGGTGACTGCTCCGGAGTGGGTGCAAGGCCGTCGCCGGTGTTAGCGTCATAGTCCTCGTGCATCGAGCCCCAGCGGGCGATGTCGCGCTCGAGCATCCTCGCAAGAGTGACAGCAAGCCAGTGTGATTCAGAAACGAACCCGTAGCGGCGCAGCGCGATCCAGTTAAGATAATTGGCGTTGATCCAGATGGGACCCTGCCAGTTGGAGTAGGGGTCGATGATGGCTTTGTTGTTGTAGTCCGGGTCGCTCTTCGCGAGACTGCGAAAGCCGTACGGCGAGCGCATTTCATCGGCATTGAGCAAGTGCCGCTGGATCATGCGACGCGCATCTTCGCGCGGAAGCAGATCGTCCATAAGCGGAACGAAGTTCGAATAGCTTATTCTCTTCACCCACGCTCCGGTATCGCGGCGGCGATTCCAGAAGATCGCATCCTGCGGCGACCACAAGCTCTTCAAGATCGCCCGCTTCAGGGCTGCAGCCTTGCGCTGATATCCCTGTGACGCTTCCATGTGGCCGAGATGCTCAGCAATGTTGGCCATCGCGAGATACTCTCGCATCGCGAAGACAGAGGCATCCACCGCGAGAATCGCATCCGGGTCCTTCGGATCGTTGGAGAGCGCGGCGTTGTTGTCTGCGCCTGACTGCATGGCGTTGTCCCAGAAGTAAAGGCCCCAGCGCGGATCGAATTGCGTCTGCTCGCGATAGTCGATAATGTGTTGCATCGATTGCCAGACCGGCTCGATCCACGCATAGTCGTGCAAACGCTGGCCCGCGAGCAGCGATCCCTGCGCGAGAAATGGCTTCATGGCGAACTTGCCGAAGAGTGGCCGCGGTCCCTGCGGAGTGATACAGCCCGCGACGTAACCGGACGGATCGGCGGATGAAGCGAAGCTGAGTGCCCAGTCGCGAAGATACTTCGCATCGGCAGGACTCTGATTGGCCCAGTGCGCTCCGATGAAGAAGCCGTCCCAGTCCCACATCTGCTGGTAGTAGCCGGCAGGGATCAGATAATCGTGACGGATGTATCCCTGCGCAGGCCGGATGGTCTGCGGCGCGAGGCGCGCGAAGGTTGTGGACAGGCCGGAGAGCAGGTTGGATTCGGCCGGTTCACTGGCGATGCCGACTGCCGTGAAGGTGCAGGCAAGCCCAATCGCCGCCAGACGCGGCACGCTAAGGCCGCGAAGATGCTTGGCGTTCCATTGCACGCCAGCATGGTACCGGATGCGGTGGGTTGCAGACTATTCACCTTGCGCTGGACACAATCAGCGAGGGCAAATCATCAGTCTCTTGCGCGGAAGGCGCGTGTCGCTGGACGCGCAGTCCTAGCTGTTCAGAGTCTCCTGCAGCTTGTTCACCGTGCTGTTCAGGCTCTTGTCGGTGCGCCGCTGCTCGTCAATCTTTGAGATGGAATGCATCACGGTCGTGTGGTGCTTGCCGCCGAACTGCCTTCCGATTTCGGGCAATGAGGCCTCGGTCATCTGCTTGGCGAGATACATCGCGATCTGACGGGGCACGACGACGGCGCGCGAGTTATTCTTCTGCTTGAGCTCGGCCACGCGCATGCCGAATTGTTCGGCGACGGCGCGCTGGATGGCTTCGATCGTGATTTTGCGCACCTGCGTATCGATGAACTGCTTGAGGCATTGCTGCGCCGTGGGCAACGTGATCTCAACGCCGTTCAGGCTCGACCAGGCGAAGAGACGCGTGAGCGCTCCTTCAAGCTCGCGCACATTCGTGCGGACATTCGAGGCGATGAAGAGCGCGACATCGGTGGGGATGAGGACGTGCTCACTCTCCGCCTTCTTCTGCAGAATCGCGACCTTCGTTTCGAGGTCGGGCGGCTGAATGTCTGCGATCAGTCCCCACTCGAAGCGCGAGCGCAAGCGGTCTTCGATCTCGGGCAGCTCCTTGGGCGGCCGGTCGGAGGCGATTACGATCTGCTTCATGTTCTCGTGCAAAGCGTTGAAGGTGTGGAAGAACTCCTCCTGTGTCCGCTCTTTCTGCGAGAGGAACTGGATGTCGTCGATGAGCAGTAGGTCCACAGTGCGGAACTTGTCGCGAAAACCGGTCATCCTGTCATAGCGGACCGAGTTGATCATCTCGTTGGTGAACTTTTCCGCCGAGACATAGCTGATGGAGGCGGTGGGCTGACGCAGCTTCACCTCATGACCGATGGCGTGCATCAGGTGCGTTTTGCCCATGCCTACGCCGCCGTAGAGAAAGAGCGGGTTGTAGGCCTTCGAGGGGCGTTCCGCAACCGCCTCAGCGGCGGCGCGCGCGAACTGATTGCCGGAGCCGATCACAAAAGCATCGAAGGTGTATCGCGGATTGAGCTGCGCGGCGGTGGACCAGTCGAAGCGGGCCTGTTGTGGCGGAGCGGGCGGGGCGAGGCGCGAGTTGGGATTACGCGGGTTGTTCGCCGGCGCATTGGGCGCGTGTGTAGAGACCGGAGCAAACCCGCCGTCCTCGCGAACGCGCGTCAGGGTCGGGTCTTCTTCGGGCGTAATGAAGGTTACGTCGTCGAACTCCAGCTGCAGCGCGTCGATCGCTTCCTGGATGAGGTCGGTGTAGCGTTCCGCGATGTGTTGAAACTCCGGCGTCGGAATGCGCACGAAGAGCATGCGCTCCTTTACATGGCTGAAGCGTGTGGGCTTGAGCCAAGTATCGAATGACTGGCGATTGACCTTCTTTTCGAGGGCTCCCAGGATCCGTACCCACGGGTTCAACACAGCGGAAGGGGTGGTGACAAAAGACATTCCAGTTCCTTGCTTGATCGCTCGCGGGTAGGTCGAATCAGGGCGAAAGAGAAATGCCTAAATTACGCTTGGCCCGAGGAAGGGAAGCGCTGCAGCATTGCTCGTTGGCCGGGAGGTACATCGGAATGGTCTCATCTCCGATGCTTCGGTCGATCGACTGACGCCCGCGAGGCGTCAGGAAATTCTCTGCTAATCGTTGCCGATACTAGCACAGTTAGGATGCCGAGCGAATGTGGTTTCTGCGTCATTTTTTTCGAAGGTAATAAGTTGCACCAGAGATTGTGAAAAAGCGGTTCGCAGGCAGGTGTTTTGCGGCTGCGGCGCGAATAAGATATACTTGATCTTTGTCCGGAAGTGGCATTTTCTATGTGTGTCTGCCGGGCAGCATTCTCTAAGAAAAGTTTAGGAGCGCAGTTCCATGCCGAAGCGCACATTTCAACCGAACCGCCGCCATCGCTCGAAAGTTCACGGCTTTCGCACACGTATGAAGACCAAGAGCGGAGCTGCCGTGCTGTCGCGCCGTCGCGCCAAGGGTCGCCATCGCGTCTCTGTGAGTCCTGGCCACCGCGGCTAGTACACGCATCGCGATTTTGCGAATCTCGATCGAAATTTACTGCGAAAGAGTTTGTTTTCTATGAGCAACGGCAGTCAGGCAATCTGGACTGCCGTGCCATCGCCTGCGTGGCTCCAGGTGCAGGCGCCCCGGGCAGGTGAAGGCTACCCTCGTCTAGACTGTCGGATGGGGCTTCCCCTGCATGAGAATCCGTTGCGCGACAATGACATTATGCCGGAAGGGTCTCCCGATGTGCGTAGTGCCCGCTTGCGGAAGCATGCTGATTATCAGCGTGTCTACAAGGAGAGCCGCAAGCACTTCTCGCCATCGATGAGCTATTTCTTTCGCTTGCGCACAGAGCTCGACAACGTGCCGGAGGGTCCGCGCGTGGGTCTTACCGCCGGACGCGTACTTGGCAAGGCTGTGGATCGCAACCGCATCAAGAGGCGTATGCGCGAGGCGGTGCGCATCAATCTTAGTCGCCTGCCGCAAACCGTTGACGTCGTACTGCATCCTCGCAAATCTGTCATCGATCTGGAATTCGCAAAACTTCAGAGCGAGGTGGCGCGTATCTTCTCCACGGTGACGTCTCATACCGACAAAAAAGTGAACAAGAATAACGAAGGAGAGCAGCCGTGACTCTTCGCGATCGCCTCGTTACTTCATCGCACGGCGTTTATAAATACATGCTGTCGCCCTTCCTCCATGCCGTGGCGGGAGTCACCGGCGCATGCCGCTTTCAGCCGACGTGTTCTGAATATGCAGCGATTGCAGTGAGCGAATACGGCATCGTTCGCGGTGGATGGATGGCGTTGCGCCGCTTGTCGCGCTGCCATCCCTTTCACCGTGGAGGCTTCGATCCCGTCCCCGCCAACCCTTCGATGCATACACACGGAGGCGATTCCTGCGCCAGCCACTCCCACGCGCAGCGCCAGTTACCATAAAGAGAGTCGCACTCCACACACGACACACGAACGATAGGAACGCAGTTTTGGCAGAGATAAAGAATCCGAATCAACAAGGTGGCGGTGGTCAGGACTCACGCACTATCCTGATCTTTACCGGCATTTTTCTCGTGCTGTTTCTGGGCTTGCAGTACTTCAAGAAGAAGGAGCCGGAGCCGCCCGCGGTCCAGCAACACGCCGCAAGCACCAGTACGGCTTCGCCGCAGCAGGCGGCGACTCCGGCCTTACCAGTTTCGACCCCTGAGCCTCCCCCCTCAGCGAGCACCCTGGCAGCCGAAAACGAAAGCACGACGGTCGTTGAGAACGAGCTCTATCGCGTCACCTTCACGAATCGCGGTGCGCAGGTGAAGTCGTGGATCCTGAAGAAGTACAAGGACGACGATGGCAAGCCATTGGACCTCGTGAATCAGGCGGCCGCTGCCAAATTCGGATATCCCCTCTCGCTGTACGCCTATGACGCGAACCTGCGCAACCGCCTGGCACGCGTCCTTTATGTGCCGTCTGCAACCGGAACGGTAACGGCGCCGAACACGTTGAGCTTCGAGTATTCTTCGGGCGGCCTTACTGTCCACAAAAGCTTCAGTTTCGATTCCTCTTATGTAGTTCACACCGATGTTTCAGTTACGCAGAATGGCGCGCCGCTGGCGGTATTGCTGGCATGGCCGTCGGGCTTCGGCGATCAGAACACATTGCCGCAGTACGCAGGCGGAACAATCGACACATCGCAGAACGGCAAAGACGATCAGATTGCCTATAAGAAGGTCGTTGGCGGCGATACTCTTCGCGGCCCGTTCGACTGGGCTGGCGTGAGCGACCTTTATTTTGCTGCGATCTTTTTACCGGACGATCCCTCGAACGCCACCCTGGTAAGCCTGCACAACACGATCAGTGTGCCGCGCAATCTCAAGAAGCCCGACCCGACCCAGACCGACCAGGCCTCCGTGCTCGGCGCGGCCATAGGCGACACGAGCGGTCCCCTGAAGGCTCGCATCTTTGTCGGCCCCAAGTCGCTCGATGTGCTGGCGTCAGTGCATGCGGTAAACGGATCAAGCTTGGAGAAGGTGGTGAGCTTCGGCTGGATGGGCATCATCGCCAAGCCGCTCTTCCTCATTCTCCGCTTCATCTATGAGCACATTGTCGCCAACTGGGGCTGGTCGATTCTCCTGCTGACCATCGTTCTCAATATAGCCATGCTGCCTACGCGCATCCAGATGATGAAGTCGTCGCTGAAGATGCAGCGCATCCAGCCGGAAATGGAGGCCATCAAGGCCAAATACGCGAAGTACAAGGTCACCGATCCGCGCAAGCAGGAAATGCAGCACGAGATAATGGAGCTGCAAAAGCGCGAGGGAGTGAACATGTTCGGCGGGTGCCTGCCCATGCTCATCCAATGGCCGTTGCTTTTCGGCTTCTACCGCATGCTGGGCAACGTGATCGAACTGCGCCAGGCCCACTGGCTCTGGCTGCCGGATCTCTCGGCTCCCGACCCTTGGCACATTCTGCCCATCTCGGTTGTCATTTCCATGTTCCTCACGCAGTATCTGACGCCCTCACCCGGCATGGATCCTGCGCAGCAGAAGATGATGGCATTCACCATGCCGGCGGTCTTCGGCTTCATGATGTGGAACTACGGGTCTGGATTGTCGCTCTACTGGGCGTGCGGCAACTTCATCGGCGTGGCGACGCAGCTGATCATCAACCGCAGCAAGATGGGCCGCGAGATGCGAGAGCGCGCAGCCAAGCGCGCCGCGAAACGCACCGGCAAGGTGATCAACGCTCGAAGATAGGGCGTCCGGATAACCCTGGCGCCATTTCGCTTTCCGTCTGCGCCGCTGACGAATAAGTCTCGGAATGAGATACTAAGTAACGATGCCGATCGAGGATTATTCAGCCGCTGCGCAACGCATAGCCGGACTTCTTAAGACCCTTACTACTACCGGCGGCCTCCGCCTCAAATACAGGATTACCGCCGGCCAGGGTGCGGCCGATCCTGACCAGTTGGAAGCGCGCGAGATTTACGTCGAGCTGGCCGGCCCCGATGCGGGGTTGCTGACGCAGCGCGGCGGCGAATTGTTGCGCGCTCTCGAGCATGTTGCGGCAAAGATTATCCGTCTCGAAAACGAGGAGCACGACAAGGTTTCGTTCGACGCGAACAACTTCAAAGCGCTGCGAGCCCGGGAGTTGAAGCTGGCCGCCGAGACTGCCGCGGAAAAAGTCCGGCACACCGGTCAGCCCTTCAGCTTCGCGCCCATGAGCTCGCGCGAACGACGCATGCTTCACCTGGCGTTTCGCGCCTATGACGATCTCGCCACCTCTTCGACCGGCGAGGGCTTGCATCGCTTTGTGGTGGCCCACCCCAAGGGTTACGACACCAGCAAGTTCGCCGCTCCAGCGAGACCGCCTTTTGCCGGTGGTCGCGGCGGGCGTCGTTGAATCCGTAAGCCGGCACTGCAATCAATGGAAACGCCGTGCAGCCTCATCCCCAAATCGCGCAGCAGGAATCGGTCGCGAACGAGACGATTGTGGCCATTTCCACGCCGCCGGGCCGCGGAGGCATCGGCATCGTGCGCCTCTCCGGCCCGCACGCTCTTGAGATCGCCAACGCCCTGCTCACGCTGCGCAATCCTCTCGCCCACGCCCGCGCGCTTTTCGCGGAGATATTCGATCCCGAAACGCAAAGCAAGCTGGATGAGGCTGTAGTCACGTATTTCACCAGGCCGAATTCCTACACTGGCGAGGATCTGGTGGAGATCGCCGCGCACGGCTCACCGGTCGTTCTCGAATTATTGATTCGGATGGGCCTTCAGCGTGGAGCGCGTCTGGCGCGTCCGGGCGAATTTACTGAGCGGGCGTTTCTCTGCGGACGCATCGACCTCACACAGGCCGAGGCGGTGCGCGACCTGATCGAGTCGCAAACCCTCTACCAGGCGCGCGTTGCCGCCGAACAGATGGGCGGAGCGTTGTCGCGCCGCATCCAGCCGCCGAAACAGGCGCTGGTCGAATTGATCGCGCTGCTCGAAGCGGGCATCGATTTTGCCGAGGACGATGTTGACGTCACTCCGGATACAGAAATCGTAACTCGCATCGATACAATTGCCGCCGTGCTTGAGAATCTGGCCCACTCCTTCGAGCATGGCCGCATCGTGCATTCAGGATTAACGCTGGCGATCGTCGGGCGCCCCAACGTCGGTAAGTCGTCGTTGTTCAATCGCCTCGTCGAACGCGAACGCGCAATCGTGACTGCCATGCCGGGCACTACGCGCGACCTCGTCACCGAGCACGTTTCGTTGGGAGGCATTCCGATTGAGTTGGTGGACACTGCCGGCTTGCGCGAAGCGAAAGATGAGGCGGAGTCGATCGGTATTCAGAAATCGCGCGAGGCCCTGGCTGACGCGGACTTGGTACTTGTCGTGCTCGAGGCGGGCATTCCAGTGCGCGAGGATGAGGCGGACCTGATTCGATCGCTCAGCGGCCGTCGAGCACTGATCGCCCGCAACAAGAGCGACCTGAGCGAACTGAATCTATCGGTCGAGACCGATGAGAAATTGTCCTTGTTCAGTGTCGTGACCTCTGCCCTGACCGGCCATGGCATCTCGGAGTTGCGTAATACCTTACTGGATATGGTTCGCAATCCCGCATCCGAAAGCGAAAGCGGCATCTTGACCAGCCTGCGCCATCACGAAGCAGTCAGTGCGGCACTGGCGTCCTTGGTGGCCGCGAAGAAGGCAGCCAGGGATAAAATCCCACATGAGATGCTGCTGCTCGATTTGTATGCGTCGCTACGACAACTGGACAGCCTGACCGGTGAAACCACGGCCGACGACATCCTGAACCGGATCTTCTCCACCTTCTGCATCGGAAAATAGACTGGCTTCCAAAGCTCACTGTATCGGGAGACCGAGACGAAACTCTTCATGACAGTGGTCGATGCCGAGGTTTCGTTCTTCCCCGATGGCAGAGGGCAGATACGCTACGTCATGTCGCACCAGAACGGTCACGAGATAAAGGGTATGAGAAGTAGCAACTCACAGTGCTCTTTCCGATGCCGGCTACGGTCGATTCTTCCTACTATTGCGGTGAAAGCGTCGAGGTGACGGCGTGGGCGTTGTAAGTGATGCTGACCTGTCCCTTTTGTGTGACGTGGGCATCGTAGATTGCGAAGCAGCCCCACATAGGAATGATGTCGCCGCTCGTCTTTCGCACGATCCCTGCCAGGGCGCCACCCAGCTTCACCCGTAAATCTGTGAAGTTCTGATCCGACTGCAGATCGCTCCCCGTATATGAACTGGAAAAACTAATCATCTGCTGAACCGCTTGTGCCACTTTCTGCATCGCGGTAGCCCAGTTTAGGAGTGCAAAGAACTCCATTTGAAGAATGGTGAGCTGAGCATCGGCCAACCCTGGAATGCTGGCGTTGTAGCCGTTCTCGTCGAGATTCTGCCAGGTGGCATCTTCGGCTAGTCTCGCCAGATATTGTGCGTCGCTGTCACCCATTACACTTTGAACCACAGCAGTTCGCGCGATGGAAATGTAATCCGTTGACGGACGGGTGTTGCCAGATGCATCGCAGAATACTCGCAGAGCAGCGTTGTTGTCGTAATCCAACTCGACAAACAATGCGGAGCCTCCACGCACGCCATCGCTAATCAGCATCTGATTCCAAATGCATACTGTTTTCTTATCAACCGCGAACTCCGCGGCCCGCGCCACAAGGCCCGCAAGATCTGATTTCGATGTTCTCCCGTGGTAATCATAGAATAGGTATTTCATCGTCAGACTGGGAGCAAACTTCCCCATCGATGCGGTGTACGAAGCAGTAGCGACAAAGGTCTCGACCAGGATGTGCGCCAGCCTGGCTCCAAGAATTTGCGTGGTCGCCCCAAGCCGCGATCCGGTTGCCTGGTCTGCAATGCACAGATCTCCGCCATCGGTGTACTTCACCGTGCTCTTGAGTGCGAACTCCTCGATACTCGCAAAATTGAGCAGGCCAAGAAAGTGAAGCGCAAAGATGTGCTTCCCAGAACGAACCTTCTCGATCAGATTTGATTTAGCGGTGATGCCATTCGGCAAAACGCCGGCATTCAACGCCGAGATATCTCCACGCAACAGCTTATCAAGCAGGGTCTGACCAGTCGCATCCAGCTTTCCGAAATCGAAGTCGTAGAGAAACGCAACAGCATTCGATACCGAGGCATCAGACTCCATATCAAAAGCGACCTGGAGCTTCGTCTGTACGGCTTGCTTGACGACTTCCTGAATTTGAGCCGATACGGCCGTGGCACCATTCTGTTTTAGCCAGTCGTCGCTTACCTTACTGCTTGGGCCGAGTATCCCGAAGACTGCGGAGACGACGTCAGTGCCGTCAACCGATACGCTCGCGCTTGCGGATGCATCAAAGGTGACTGCAAAAGTGGTCCCCTTCTGCTTGTAATAGCCGATCCGAATAACCGAGCCAACGGTGGGTCGAATCCGCACCTGAAAATCACCAGTAACCGTTACGCTGCCACCAAGCTTGAGCGAAGGGCCCACGTCCACAGTCACCTTGCCAAACGTTTCCTTGACGCCGACGGTGGCGGTCGGGTTTACAGCAGCGATCAGATCCACGCTTCCCGATACGATGACCGAGCCGCTGGCTTCATAAAGAAGAACTGAGCCGGCTGGCAATCTCTTCACGGATGCCTCATCCGATGGCAGCACGAACTGAGCAAAGCTCTCTTTCAGAGCTTCTCGCAGCGTTGGATAGTTGCCCGCGGTAGGTGGAAAGCGATGATATATAGCCGCCGTTCCTGTTCCCTGACTGCTCTGTTTGAGAGTTAGCGCCTCCACCTTTTCTTGACCAGCAGCAGAGATGACCACAGTAAATGCAAGCTTGGTATAGCAGCATCCGTCAAGCGATATCGGATCATCGCCCAATTCATCGTCGGGAAAGAGGCTCGGTGAGGAACCTGGCTTTGGGTTTGTGGGAGCCTTGATGATGTCGAATTCGCCGGTGGCCCCTCCACCCAGATGAAAACTAGCGTTCCGGATGGAAAGCGGGAGTTCCGGTGTGAATATCAAGCCCACTGCCGCAGAGCCGAGGTCAACTTTGTCGATGGGAGTATCCAGCACCTTGAGAACGTCGGTCTTGACGAAATGGATGACGGATTCAGGTGAACGCCCGAGTACAGATGTATCCGGAATATCGATTGGCTGGGGGACGCTGAACTCATCGGTAAGCTTAATCGTTGCCATCCTCGGTCTCGTTCACAGCTCTATGACTGAGTTTTCCAGGCGAAAACTAGGTCGACAACGAAGCTTCCCATGACGATAGCCCAATTTGCCGTATCGTTCAGTTCCTCTCCGCCTGGCGAGGAATTGCTGTCTTCGCCAGAAACGAGTCTCGGCTCACCCCCGATACGTATGTAGAACAATAACGTAGTCTGATCGTCTGTGACTATGGCTGTGGGGAAGCGCTCGGGATTCGAGAGCGTTCGAAATCCTCCCGTCGACAACTCTCATCTTAGAGAAATAGTGGCGGAGAATTAGTGGCGGAGTCGGCGAAGGCTAAGGGGTCAAAGACGGGCATCAGTTTTGAGCTTGGTGGTGTACGACCAGCTAAATCCGCCGTCAGGCATTCACCCGGGCCTGCGCGACTGGCTTGGTCAGCAAAGCGCAGCTGGGGTCCGACTTATATGGGATCGGCTAACTCTATCGACAGATCGTAATTACATGGAGGTGTTCTCTTGGCCATTGATCAAAAGACCGCAACCGGGTGTCCTGAACAGGAACAGCAGAAAGAGGAACCGCAGAAGAATGACGAGCCGCTCACTCCACGAGTGAGCCGGCGTCTCTTTCTGTCGAGCCTGGGGGCAGCCGGCCTTGCGGCAACTGCTCCACCGCTGCTGGCCGCGTCGGTCGTTTCGGAACCGGCTGTTATGGAACAGGCGGAGTCGGCGGGTCCGTCCGGATTCGTCCCGTTAACTCTGAAGGTGAACGGGAAGAGCTATTCGCTCCGTCTCGATCCACGGACCACCCTGCTCGACTGCCTGCGGGAAAACCTGAACCTGCCCGGTACAAAGAAGGGCTGCGACCATGGCCAGTGCGGAGCCTGCACGGTGCATGTGAATGGCCAGCGGGTTAATTCATGCCTGTCGTTCGCGATGATGCATTCAGCCGATGAGATCACGACGATCGAGGGCATTGGCCAGCCGGGGAATCTCCATGCAATGCAGGCCGCCTTCATCGAGCACGATGCTTACCAATGCGGTTATTGCACTTCGGGTCAGATTATGTCGGCGGTGGCCGTGTTATCCGAGCCCGTGGGGCCAACGGACGATGACGTAACACAGGCCATGTACGGAAACATCTGCCGCTGCGGCGCGTACCCGAACATCATCGCCGCTGTGCAGGCGGGTCGGAACCAGACTGACCGCAAACCGGCCTGACCGAATCGCAGGAGGAGAGAATGCAGACCTTCGAGTACAGACAGTCGACCAGCGTAGATCAGGCAGTGCAGGCTGGAGCCAGATCGAAGAGGGCGCAGCAGTATGCGGATGTCCGCTTTATCGCCGGGGGTACAACGCTCGTGGACCTGATGAAGCTTGATGTCGAGCGGCCGAACCAGGTGGTGGATATCAACGGTCTGCCGCTGGCTCAAATCAAAACGTCAGCCGACGGCGGTCTGGTGATTGGCGCGTTGGCGCGCAACTCGGCCGTGGCGCACCACCCCGTTGTCCAGCGGGATTACGCGGTGCTTTCACTGGCGCTGCTTTCGGGCGCGTCTCCGCAGTTGCGCAACATGGCGACAACGGCGGGCAATCTGCTGCAGCGCACACGCTGCGTGTACTTCCGCGACACGGCGCACGCTTGCAACAAGCGCGAGCCGGGCAGCGGCTGCTCAGCGATCGGCGGACACAACCGAATGTTGGCCATTCTGGGCACAAGCAAGGATTGCATCGCGTCGAATCCTTCGGATCAAAACGTTGCGCTTACGGCGCTCGAAGCGACGATCCAGGTGCAAGGCGTGAAAGGCAACCAGAGCATTCCCATCCAGGACTTTTATCTCAAGCCGGGTTCGACACCGAACAGCGAGAATGTTCTTGAGCCGGGTGACCTGATAGTGAGCGTCACGCTTCCGCCTCCCGCTCCGGACACGCGCTCGCACTATCTGAAGCTGCGCGATCGCGCCGCCTACGAGTTCGCGCTGGCCTCGGCAGCGATCGTCATCAAGGTGAATGGCGGCAGGATCGAGCGTGCGCGGGTTGCGCTGGGCGGAGTGGGCACAGTTCCATGGCGCTCTCGCGAGGCGGAGCAAGTATTGGAAGGACACACAGCGGACGTCGCGCTCTTTCGCCGAGCGGCCGAGGCGGCATTGAAGGATGCGCAGCCGGCAAGCGAAAACGGCTTCAAAGTAGAGCTCGCAAAGCGATGCATCGTGCAGGCGCTCACCGTGTCCACCCAGTCGGCATAACGTTAACCGCAAGCCCATCGCGCAGGAGACCATTCCCATGAGATTCGAAGAGTTTGTTGAATTTATCGGCAGCCAGGAGGGCGCTCCGCCAAAGTCCCTTGATGCAAACGCGCCTCCCCCGTCGGCGATCATTGGCGCAGGAGTGCCACGCATTGATGGCCCGCTGAAGACGACGGGCTCGGCGCGTTATGCCGCCGATTACAACTTCCCCGGCCTGGTGTATGCGGTACCCGTGCGCGCGACGATCGCCAGCGGCAAGATCCAGCGTATTGACTCGAGCGCCGCAGAAGCGATGCCCGGCGTGCTGCTGGTCATGCATCACGGCAACATCATGCCGCTCTACCGGAATGCCTCCGGGGGCCGCAACAGCGAGAGCCGGCCCGCATTCGAAGACGAGACGGTCTACTACTGGGGCCAATACGTCGCAGCCGTGGTTGCAGAAACATTCGAGCAGGCGCAGGCGGCAGCAGCCACCGTGAAAGTGGAGTACGAACCGGCGAAATTTAATGTGGATCCCTCGCTATCCGATAGCCTCCCTCCGGAAGGCGAGCCCGGCGGACCCCGCGTTATGAGCAATCGCGGCAATACGGAATCGGCTTTTGCGTCAGCACTAGTGAAAGTTGACGAGACCTACATTACGCCGGTCGAGACACACAATCCGATGGAGATGCACGCCACGGTCGCAGTGTGGGATGGGAAGAAATACACGCTGTACGAGAGCTCGCAAGGCGTAATGAATCACCAGAACGTGGTATCGCAGGTGTTGGGTGTTCCTAAGGAAAATGTCGAGGTCATCTCACGGTTTATCGGCTCGGGGTTTGGCGGCAAGCTCTTCCCGTGGCCGCATTCGGCGATTGCGGCGGCTGCCTCACGCAAGCTCAACCGGCCGGTAAAGCTCACGCTCAGCCGCAAGATGATGTTCTCGAATTCGGGCCACCGTCCACGCACGCAGCAGCGGATGCGCCTGGGTGCAACGACGGATGGCAAGCTGCTGTCCCTCCAGCAGAATTATCGAAACCACACAAGCTACGGCGACGACATTCGCGAGAACTGCGGCGAGGCTACGCCTTTCCTCTATAGCACGGCAAATCTCAAGGTGACCTCCGCGCTGGTGCGCCGCAATGTGGGGACACCGACACCCATGCGGGGTCCGGGCGCCGTTCCTGGTTTGTTCGCGCTCGAATCCGCGATGGACGAGCTGGCGATCAAGCTGAAGAAAGATCCTGTGGAGCTGCGCCTCTCGCTCGACACTCTGATCGATGAGGAGAAGAACAGACCCTTTTCTTCGCGGCATCTCAAAGAATGTCTGCAGCTGGGCGCGGAAAAGTTCGGCTGGTCACGCCGTACTCCCGAGGTCGGGTCCATGCGCAAGGGCGACCTCATTCTTGGATGGGGTGTGGCCGCGGCATCGTGGGGCGCGAATCGCGGAGTCTGCGAGACCGAAGTCAGTCTGCGCGCCGACGGCACTGCGCGCGTGGGCTGCGGAACCCAGGACATCGGCACCGGAAGCTACACGGTGATCGCGCAGGTAATCACCGATAAGACTGGCATTCCCGTCGATAAGGTCGATGTGGTTCTTGGCAGCAGCGCTCTGCCGCCTGGGCCTACTTCCGGGGGGTCAACGGCCACCGCCACTTTTTTACCGGCCGTGATCGATGGCGTGAATGCGGCGATAAAAGTTGTCTTGACGGTTGCTGGGAACACCAAAGACTCGCCATTTGAGGGTAAGGATCCTAACTCGCTGACAATGACAGCCGGCCGCGTGCACGAGAAGGGAGCTCCTGCTGCGAGTGGCGTGTCGTACAACGAGATTCTTCACATCGCGAATCTCGCCAGCGCAAGAGGAGATGGAAAGAGCGGGGGCCTGGGGGCGGATCCGAAGTCTCATAATTTCTCGACACACTCCTTTGGCGCGCAGTTCGTGGAGATTGAATGGGATCCCGGCATCGCCCGGCTGCGTGTGAGCCGGGTTGTGAGCGTGATCGACGGAGGCCGCATCATCAACATGCGCATGGCGACGAACCAGGTGGCAGGCGCAATCGTTATGGGCGTCGGCATGGGGCTGTTCGAGGAGACCATTTATGACCCACGCAACGGCCATCCGATCAACGACAACTTCGCCGACTACATCGTTCCCACGATCGCCGACGCACCCCAGATAGACGTTCACTTTCTCGACATTCCCGACCCGCTGTTGAATGAATATGGGGCACGGGGTATTGGAGAGATTGGACTGGCGGGCATTGCACCGGCGATCACGGCCGCTGTTTATCACGCCACGGGGGTGCGTGTCCGCGAGCTTCCCGTGCGCATCGAAGATCTGATGAAGACGAACGCCGTCACATAAGGAGTTGTGCGTCGCGCGGGAAATCCTGAGCCTTCATCCCCTGCGCAGAAGCACAGTATTCCCATTGATCCGATGTTTCGAGAGATCCTTCGGCCATGGCACCTGAAGTAAACTGAAACGCACCGATTGCGATTCTCCCTTCGCACAGCAGAAGTGACCTCTCGCAAAGGTTCTCCAGAGGCAAAATCAAGATGAAGTGGAAACTCGTGGCTGTGGCAAGCGCCTACTTACTAGGCGCGATGAACCTGGCGGGTCTCCAGAGCACAACAATCTACCTTGCAAACGCAGACACTGCGCTTAGTCTGCAAGCAGGTGCGGACGCGCCTCGCCTCTCACAGCTGCAACAGCAAAGCGGCTTCATCTGGAGCGGCGTAATGCCGGAGGCAATAATCGATCGTGTCGAGAGCGACGGACAATGGAGACTGTTGCATTGGAAGTTGGACCTTGCGGCCAGCCAGATCGAGCCTGCAAGTGTTTGCTTGGTCTATGACTCGCAGGATCCACGGCTCCGACTTTTCTGGGAGTGGCGCGTGCGAGCAGAGCACGGACCTCTCGAACATACGGTACGGATTGAGAGCCTGAGTGGGACCGATATCTGGCTTCCCTTGCAGGACAGTCTTCAGTTTGCGTGGAGCATTCCTGGCGATGAAAAGCTCGAACAATTGTGGGTCGAGAAAGGCGCCGGTGGCCCATCCGCAGAAGGGACTCATCGTATTAAGATCACCGACGGGTACAAATGGATTGGAAGGTCGAGCACTTATGCTCACCCGGCAGCTGGGCAGCAGCGAGAGATGATTCCTTACGTCCTGGTGGATCGTCCCGACGCCGGTGGAATCGGCTGGTACACGGGTATTGAATTCAGCGGACGAACCCGCATCACGCTGGAGCGTGAGGGAAATCTGCTGAAGGGAGTCGCCGGCCTGAATCCTGAGCCAGGACCGTTCAAAACGCATCTTGATGCAGGCGAAAGCTTTGAGACGCCCACGATATTTCTCGGCACGTTTCGCGGAGGACCGGACGCGGCGGGAAATATTCTGCGGCGCTGGGTTCGCGATGTACTGAACAATCCGCAGACAGTTCGCGTTTCGGAATACCCTCTGGTGGTGAATAACAGCTGGGGCAGCGGAATGGCGATCAACGAATCGCAGGCGCGCAGCATGATTCGCGATTCTGTCGAACTGGGATTCGAGATGTTTCACCTGGACGCTGGATGGTTTCGTGGAGTGGGCGACTGGCAACCCGATCCAGCAAAGTTTCCAAGTGGGCTTGCGCCGATTGCTGATTATGCCCATTCCCTTGGACTGAAGTTTGGACTGTGGATGGACTGGGCACAGGCCGGCCTTGATCCTCATCCTGGTTCCCTCTATGTGCGTGACCCGAAGATACGCGATTGGTTGACGACCGATCCTCCTCCGGATTGGAAGCCGGTTGAGACATTCAAAGGGGTCACGATGGATCTAGGCGTGCCGGTGGTTCACGATTGGGCAGCTGCGGAAGTGAGTCGCGTTGTGCGGGATTATCACCTGGATATGCTCGAGCACGACGGCTATGTAGTTGCGCAGGGTTGCGACCGCACGGATCATCCTCATGCTCCACCAGATCCGGAATCTACCCGGCATTACGAGGATTCGGGATTTCTTTGGGTCGATAGCTCTAACGACACCGACGTCAGCTACCATGCAACGCGCTCCTACTACGATGTCTATGCCAACCTGCGCAAAGGGCATCCAGGCCTCATGCTGGAGATATGCAATGACGGCGGCCGAATGGTTGATTTTGGAAGCGCTGCCCACGGGGATTACTTTTCGATCTCGGACGCTTACGATCCGGTGTCGAATCGAGAGGCATTCTACGACAGCAGCTATGTGCTGCCACCGGCGATGCTGGAAACATATGTGGAGAAGTGGCCGGCGCCGCAGATGGAGAATTTTCTTTACATTTTGCGGAGCGGCATGATGGGCTGGTTCACGCTCATGCTAGATACTACGGCGTGGACTCCAGAGCAGCACGCCGCAGCGAAGCAGGCGATCGCGCTTTATAAGTCGCGTCTGCGGCCACTGATCAGGGAAGCGGACTTGTATCACGTTTCGCTGCGGCCGGATGGTGTTCGCTGGGATGGAATCGAATACTTCGATCCGGTCCACCACAACGGCGTGCTTTTCGCATTTCATGGCTCATCGGCTGAGGAGAGCAAGCACGCATTTGTGCTGGAAGGCCTGCTGCCATCCACGCGCTATCGACTCATGTTTCAGGACAGGAGTTCGCCAGAGCGTGTGACATATGGGAGCGAATTGATGGGAAAAGGAGTTGAAGTGGTGTTGCCCACTCCGAATTCTTCAGAATTAGTGTTCTTTGAGGCGGTGCCCTAATAACCTCATCTGGCCTGCGCCATAGGAGTTCCTGTACCCTCCACAAGCGTCACGAACCGGTCGATACCGGTTGGAGTGAACGTCTCCTCAATCCCGCTGGGCCAGAAAATTTCGAGGCGATCAATTGCCGTTGCGGAACCGACTCCGAAGTGCAAACGCAAATCGCTGCTCGAGATATAACTCGATCCGCTGCGTACTTCCTGCACCCACTTGCGTCCGCTCGCGAATAGCGTGACGCGTGCGCCTATTCCATCGCGATTGGAGCGAGTCCCCTGCGTGACGATGCCTAACCAGTGATTGGTGTTGGGCGCCAGATTCACGAGAAGCATCGGCTTCTCGTCGATGTTGTTCACGACTGCTGAGATGCGCCCCTCGTTCCAGAAATCGGCAATGGCCAGGCCTCTGCCGGATGCGGGCTGTGTCAAGCCTGGTCCTGAGTCTTTGCTGATGTCTTTGAATTTGCCGTTTCCGAGATTCAGGTAGAGGAGCCGCGGCTCCCGGTAAGACGCTCCCAGATGTGCCGCATCGACCTGGGGATAAACATGCCCATTTGCGATGAGGATGCTGGGCCACCCATCGTTATTCAGGTCAAAGAACGTGGTGCCCCATCCCAGGTATTGCGTATTGAGTCCCAGGCCAGCATCGAAGATGGTGGAGGTAAAGGTTCCGTCTTTGTTGTTGCGGTAGAGAGAAGAGATATCGTCTGAAAAATTGGTCTTGAATATGTCAGGCCATCCATCGCCATCGTAATCGCCTACCGTCGATCCCATGCCCGCCTGTTCGCGGCCGTCTTCGTCGTAGGCTACGCTGGCGTCAGGAGCTACATCCGTGAAGGTTCCATTTTTATTATTGCGATAGAGAATGCTTGGCGTGCCATCGCAGGCGATGTAGATATCCGGCCATCCGTCGCGATTGTAATCGAGCGTTGAGACGCCCAGACAATAATGCCCGTTTGTCTTAGTAATGCCACTTAGCTGACTTACATCTTCAAACTTTCCCTCGCCCAGGTTGTGATACAGGATGTTAGTCGTGTAGGGTAGTCCGCGAGGCCCGCACATAACAGGAGTGCCTTTCCAGATGCACGTGAGGCCTTCACCCGGCTTCGGCAAAGTCGCCAAATCAAGCTGGACATAATTCGCAACCACAAGATCGAGCTTGCCATCGCGATCATAGTCCACGAAGGCGCAGCCGGTTCCCCAGGCGCGACCATTGCCGGCTACGCCTGCGGGACCTGCTACCTCCTTGAACGTTCCGTTGCGCTCGTTATGATAGAGCCGATTCTTGCCGTAGTAGGTGATATAGACATCGTCATAGCCATCGTTGTCGTAATCACCCACGCAAGCCCCCTGCGCCCAGCCCGTAGCAGTCAGGCCCGCTGCCGAGGTAACGTCGGTAAAAGTCCCGTCATGATTGTTGCGATATAGATGGTTGGTAGGACGCGGGTCTACAGAGGGTTCACCATCGAGCGTCGTCCCATTCAAGAGAAGGATATCCGGCCATCCATCATGATCGTAGTCGATAATCGCTACGCCGCTGCCGGTGGTTTCAATGATGTACTTTTTGATCGTTGGTTCGCCGTTGACGTTCAGCATATTCAACCCGGCCTCCGGCGCTACGTTTACGAACCAGGCGGGTCCCAAATAATTCCTACTCGTGGGATAAGGATGAACCGGCAGTCTTTCCTGATGATCTCCACGTATTTGCGCGGTGCAAATCGTCGCAAGAGCGACGAAGCATGCGGTACAGGCCGAGGTGAGTAGCCTTGCAGGGGAGCGGGTTCCAACAGTCATGATTCCCTGTCTCGCAGTATGCTAGATGCGTCATGCGTATCTTAACGCTTTTTATTTTCCTGTTTATCGCATCCTCGATTGGATGGAATCAGACCGGCACAGCAGAAACTCCTCAGCAATCTCTCACGCGCGGGCACGAATTGCTTCAGCAGGGAAAAGTGGCAGAGGCAATGTCGCTCCTGCAGCAGTTGGCAACTGTCCAGCTTCCGGTGAAAGGTCTGCAACACGAGCTGGGAGTTGCATATTACCGCACCGGCAAACTTGTCGAAGCGCAGCAGGCCTTTGCCGCAGCGATCCAGGAGGACCCGTCCGATGCCGAGTCGGTGCAGATGGAAGGGCTGACGCTGTACCGACTGGGCCAGCCCGCAAAGGCCATCCCTTATCTTGAACGGGTTCGCCAGTGGATGCCGAATGCGAACGCCGATTCAAACTATGTTCTCGGGCTTTGCTACATGAATTCACAGCGTTATGACGATGCGCGGGTGTCCTTTGCGAAAGAATTTGCCGTCGATCCGGCCTCGGCGTCTGCTTATCTATTGCTGGCTACGATGATGATGCGCGCTAATCTTCCTGAGCTGGCGGCCGATCAGGCGCGCCAGGCACTCGCGCTCGCTCCAAATCTCCCGCTGGCGCACTTCATGCTTGGCGAGGTCTATCTCTTGAAGTCGGATGTGGAGCACGCAACAGCAGAGTTTGAGCAGGAGCGTCGCATCAACCCGGGTTACGCCCCCATCTATGACCGCCTGGGAGATGTTTATACCCGTACCGGAAAACTGCAGGAGGCACAGGAAGCCCTTACCAAGGCGATTTCGCTCGACACCTCCAGTACGGGTCCATTCATTCAAATGGGTAAGGTGCTGTTGCATCGGAATGATCCGGTGACGGCCATGATGTACCTAAAACACGCTGAAAAGATGGACCCCGGAAATTTTATTACGCATACGCTGCTGGCGCAGGCGTACCGCAAAGTCGGGCAGGAGGATGACTCGAAACGCGAAACCGACCTCGCGTCAAAGATTCACGCTGACAGCCAGCTTAAGCTGCAACCCTCTGATTGACGTCTAAATTCTGACCTCGCTCAATGAACGCGGATCGTCACCAGGTGAGTCTGCAGCGGAACGCCACCGCCAATGGTCGTCTCGAGCAAAGCTTCGAAAGGTCGAATCTCTCCCCTTGGCCCGGTAATCTGCTTGAGCAGATCCGCCGCGCTTTCAGGCCGGCATACATAATCCACGGCGGCTTGTGTCCCGAAGGTCGTCAATCCACTGAAGATGAGCATCCGCTTGCCCGGCTGTACTCCCGGAAGGATTGCAATTACCGCGTAATCTTTGGTCAGCGGGTGCTGCTCGGGCCGGGAATAGAGCGCAGGTTCGCCAGGTTTCGGATGATGATTGATGAACCCGGCGAAGTCGGGGCCAGAGATCAACGTGAAATCCGTTGTGGACTTAAATACACGCAAGGACGGATTTTCTGCGGTGGAGCCAATGAAGATCAGGTTCTTGGCCTTCGCTTCGTCCCAGGTCATCAGCAAACTTCGCTTCAGGATGAAATGCGCCTTGTGAGCGTCGAACAGGGTGGTCAGCGCATAAACCGACGCGAGCTCTCCAATACCCGTATAGGTTTCCACATAGTTGTCGGTCCCTAATGCGCTTTGCGGTTCCCCAGGGTGGGCATAGCGTAAGCCGTTCGTGGAATCTCCGATGAACACTGCGTTGCTATAAATCACGAGGGGCGGATCGTCCGTGAAAAATGGACTCCAGAACTTGTCCACTGCCGATTGCGACGTAAGAGCTCTCGTCCAGGGATGCCAGAGAAAAAGCGCACAGGCTACAGAAATCGGGAGAAGCAGGAACAGCGCAATCCATTTCCACGGAGTGGAACGTGGCCTGGATTCCGGGGCTGCAAGGATGGGGGCAGGAGCTGGATTGAGTTCCACTGACGCCGCTTGAACTTGCTCCAACCTCGGGTGAAACACGGGAAGATAATGCCCTTTCGGGATGTCCACCACAAACTCTTCGCTAACTCCCTCCTCAGTGAAATAAGCCGCGAGCTTTTGCCGTAGCAAACGGGCATGAGTACGAACGATGCTGTCCTCGCTGGAGTTGTAACCGGGATGACGATGGAAGATGCGGATGCCGATCTGCTGCTCGGTTGCATCTTCAGGCGCTTCGCGGATCGCGCAATCGGCGACGTAATAGAGGAAATCGCACAGGCGGGCAGAGTGCTTCAGGTGCTGGCTCGCGGCAATGCGCTCGATCAAGGCCCATCGCGCGTCTCCCAGCACCTTGGTACTGATTTCGGGAGCTAAATGAGGGGCCATTATTCGCTGCAACAAAGTATTTCACACGACATTTTACGGGTCAAATCACCGTAAAAAACGTTGTCAGCTATCTATACGAACGAGGATGCTTCTGATCGATGAGCAAGCTAGGCACGCGGCTTTGCTCAAACCCCAATCGGACGCATTCGGCACTATTAGACAACGCCCAAGCGATTCGATTGTCACGATAAGCGCTGTTCAGATCAGTTTCACTTTTCTAGGAGCTCAGGAGGCGTCCCCAATGACCGCACTGCACTTCGAAAAAGATACGTCGAATAAGAGCACAAGCTTCAACCCCTTTTTACTGCTATTGGTCACTCTCCTCGTGGGGTTCGTCACTATCAATGTCCCGGCGGGTGCCCAGGCCGTCTATGGATCGATTTTTGGGACAGTCACTGACAATACGGGCGCCGTTATTCCCAATGCCACGATTACCGTGACAGACATTTCCAAGGGAACGTCTGTCACAACCCAGACCAATGCCAGCGGCGAATATCGAGTGCAACACCTTATCGTGGACACATATCGTGTGGATGCTCAGGCACCGGGATTCAGCAAGAGCTCGGCAGACAACGTGCTGGTCTATGTCGACACCGCCCCGAAAGTCGACCTCAAGCTTACAGTTGGTGAGGTTTCAAACACCGTCAACGTCACCGCGGCTGCTCCGCTGCTGGAAACCGATCGCGCCGAGGTAAGCACGATTCTGAATGCGCGTGCGGTGGAGGACCTGCCCAACTTCAACCGCAACTTCACCGCTTTTGAGCTCTTGACGCCAGGCACGACATACATTGGCTGGGGACCTGGAGAAGGCAGCGGTAACCCGCAGCGCAGCGAATCGATCGAGGTCAACGGACAGCTGCCGTTCGCCACCGGCTATGAGCTGGACGGCACGGATAATCAGGACCCTCTCAACGGTGTCGCCGTCATCAATCCCAACCTCGATGCAGTTTCTGAAATGAAGGTGACTTCGCAGAACTATGACGCCGAGTTTGGCAAAGCTGTCGCTGGCCTGGTCACAGCGCAAACCAAATCCGGCAGCAACTCCTTCCACGGCTCGGCGTTTGAGTATCGCCGTTCGGATGCGCAGCAGGCGCGCGATCCTTTCGCTAATGCGTTCCCCAACTCGCTGACTGGAAAATATCTGGCCCCGACACTTCACAACCAGTTCGGAGGGTCCGTTGGCGGACCCATCGTGAAAAACAGGGTATTTTTCTTTACTGACTACCAGGGGCTTCGCGAGAAGACGGGTACTTCAACCTTGACGACCGTGCCCACCGCACTGGCACTGAGCAGCTGCACATCCGGCGGACCATGTAACCTCAGCGATTACCTGTCGATAGGCCAGATTTATCAGCCAAATTCTCTTAACGACACTTCCAATGCCGGGCGCGTGCCTTTTCCAGGAAACATTATTCCGGCAGCCGATGTTTCGCCGCAGGCAGCAGCCTTCTTCAAGCTGCTCCCGGCGCCAAACGTGCCAGGAAACAGTCTCACGAATAACTACTCCGCTTCCGGTTCCGGCATCTTCAACACAGATCAGTGGGATGTACGCGGGGACAGCACCTTCGGAGAAAAGCTCCACATCTTCGGTCGTTACACTTACTTCGGCGGCAACCTCTCCGGAAATCCCTACTTTGGAGCCGCCGGGGGACTGGGCTTTGGCTCCGGCGGGTTTGCAGGGACGGATTCATTCCGATATCAAAGCATCGCCGGGGGTGGCGACTATGTCTTTTCGCCGAAATGGACCACGGATTTCCGCTTCGGCTACTACCGGATTCGAAACGATACCGAGGGACCCGACTTCGACCAGCCTTTGTGCAATACGCTGCTCGGTATTCCGAACTGCAACGGTACCCCTCTGGCGCTCTACGGGGGTTTACCGCAGATCAACATCTCCATTCCGAGCAACGGAGCCAACGGCGGCCAGAACATAGAATACGGGACATCTGCGAACCCCAATATACAGAAAGAGGCCCAGTACCAGTTCGTGAACAACTGGTCTCACCAGATCGGAAATCACAACATTAGGTTTGGCGCCGATTACCGCTACGGAAAGCTATATACAGTTTCCATTGCCAGCAACGCGCTTCGCTCGGGCACTTTCTTTTTCTCCGCCCCACTTACGTCGGGGGTCAGCGCCACGGGTGTAGCCTCTCCCGGCGTTGGTTTTGCCACCTTCCTGCTAGGCGATACCACTACCTTCTGGCGCACGCAGACTGCGAATATCAATGCCCAGACCCGGCAGAATCGCTTCTTCACCTACGGGCAGGATCAATGGCGCGTAACGCCGAAGCTCACCCTCAATTACGGTCTTCGCTGGGAGCTCTACACCCCAGAGTCGCTAACGGCTAAGGGTGCGGGAGGATTGCTCAACCTCGATACCGGCATTCTTCATATCGCAGGCTACGGGTCAAACGGACTGAACCTGAACGTGAAGAATAATTTCGCCGAATTTGCTCCGCGCATTGGCATCGCCTATCAGGCGTTTCCCAAGACGGTGTTTCGTGGCGGCTATGGCATTGTCTACGGTCAGGGCTGGGCTGGTGACACCTTCGGCGACGTGCTAGCGTCCTCGTTTCCAACACAGATCCAGCAAAGTGTGAACCCGCTATCCAGCTACGGTTACGTTTTCAACATGGCGCAAGGACCTCCGGGCTACACCTTTCCCCCGATTCCAGCGGACGGCAATTATCCGCTGCCGGATGGTATTTATCAGATTGCGCGTCCGTTCAAGGTACGGCTCCCAAGCGTAGCGGGCTGGAATGTGATGGTCCAGCAGGAACTGACTCCGACAATGTCGTTTCAAGTGGGCTATATTGGCAGCCATTCGTATCACAATATGTTTGAGTCCTCGCCGTCGTTCAACGCGAATGAACAGACACTTGCCGGGTTCAACCAGATCAATCCGACAACGGGCATGCCCTATACGGTTCCCGAACGTCAGCCCTACTACGACGGCACGGCGCAAAGCCAGCTTGGCGTGCAGTACGGCGTGCCGCACGGATGGACGCAGCGAGTCGACTACATGGCCAACCTGGCGGACAACAGCTACGACGCGCTTCAGATTGTTCTGAACAAGCGCTTCAGTTCAGGGCTGCAGTTCCTTACCCACTACACCTGGTCGCACGCGTTAGGTCATGAGTCCTACGAGTACCTGATCAACACGAAAATCGGCCGCGGCAATGGATACTACAACCGCCGCAACCAATATGTCTTCGCCGGGAATTACGACCTGCCGTTTGGAAGGGACAAAAAGTTCGGCTCGGGAGCTTCCGGATGGGTAAACGAGATCATCGGCGGATTCCAGCTGAATGGATCTCTTTCGTGGGACAGCGGCATACCCTTCAACACCTCCTACGCTGACTGCGCGCTTGATAACGACGTGGGGGCGAATGACAATGCCTGTTTCCTGAACAAAGTGCCAGGTAAGAGTTTTGGCATTCACAAGGGCTCCTTCCATCCTGATGGACTGTATGTTCCATACGTCAAGCCGTCCCCGTACATTCTGCAGTCCCCGGGGCAACCCAACAATAGCTTCAACGCTTACGCCCGGCCCGCGTTAGCAACATGGGGCGACATTGGCCGTGATGCTCTCTGGGGACCTGGCCTGGTCAATGTAGATGCCTCACTTGCGAAGAACTTCACCTTGCATGAGAATTTGCGCCTGCAGTTGGTCGTGCAAGCCTTCAATCTCTTCAATCATGTGAATCTCGCGAATCCGGATAACTGCCTCGACTGCCAGGATCTGAATAGCGCGGGTGTCCAGAACGCCGGCACGATTCAAGGCACTTATTCCGAGCAAGATGGAACTTCGATGCGCCGGCTGCAATTCGCTGCACGTTTCCAGTTCTGACCTGCGATCAGAAAAGAGGGATGTCAAGTTTGCAATTCGGCATCCCTCATACTTTTGCCCAACTCGTCGTGAACCCTTGGATGGCGGTGGTGAACGCGGGGCGGGAAACCGGATTTATGCGTCCTGGCTTATTTCTGGTTAGTGAATGGAATCCCCGCGGGTGTAGCATTCGGCAATATTTGAAAAATTCAAGCCGCGTCTTGCGGCATTTTGGAGTACGGTTTCCGTGGCGAATGATGGCGCTGCCCGAATTCTTGGCCTGTCCGGCATCCTCTTGATGACTGGTGCGGCATTTCCGCAAACAACCTTGCAGCCGTTGCCGGCTTTGCCCGTGTTTCCTCTGCAACCGCAGGAGCAGCTTGTTATCTCGCGTGAGGCTGTGACTTTGCGCCCATTCTCCGTCGTCGGCCCACGGGGAGCGGTTCTCGGACAGCAGAACGGCGCTTACGAGGTCTGGCTTTTTCCGTGGAAGGTGCTCAGCGACATGCGCATTTCCGCCGAGATCAAGGATTACCCGGTGCCCATCGATGTGAATGAGCTCGCATCGTCCATCGATGTGCGGCCGGACTCGACAACGATCACTTTTTCGCATGCCGCTTTCACTGTGCGCGAGATCATCCTCGCCCCAAGGCGGGTTCCCGCCGGCGCCGGCGCGCTGGTCCTCTACCAGGTAGAAGCTGTGCGCCCCATGACTTTCACCTTCAGCTTTACTCCTATCATGAAGCGCATGTGGCCCGCGCTCTCCGATGACCGGCCATCGCCGGAGTGGGTCAAGACAGGAAACGCCGGCGGCTTCTACATTCTTCATCTCAATTTTCCCGATCACGCTGCAGCCATTGCCATGCCCACCGCCGAAGCCGGCATCCTGCAGCCCTATCAGGAACTCGCCCGGGTGTATCCCCTGCAGTTCGTGCTGCACTTCGACCCGGCGCGAGACGCGCACACGCTTTTTCCGATGCTGCTGACTCTCGGGAACACAACGGAGACGTCGACCAAAGAAGCCCTCGCGCAACAACTCTCCCAGCTCGACAGCTCCTTTCGCTCCCTCTACGAGGAAAATCAGAAATACTATCGCGACTTTCTGGAGTCGCGCATGCGCATCGACACACCCGATCAGAAGCTCAACGAGGCCTTCTCCTGGGCTGAAGTTTCGATCGACCAGCTTCGCGTGCAAACCACTCCGAATCATGATGAGGAGGCGCTCGCGGCGGGATTCGTCGGCTCCGGCGATGCAGCACGTCCTGGCTTCGGCTGGTTCTTCGGCCGCGACGCGCTGTGGTCGCTCTATGCCGTGAACAGCTACGGCAGCTTTGACACCACACGCAAGGAGATCGAATTTCTGCTTCACCGCCAGAGCCCGGAAGGCAAGATCATGCACGAGTGGTCGCAAACGGCGAACCTCGTCGACTGGAAGAGCCTGCCATACGAGTATGCGTCCGCCGACGCCACCCTCCTGTTTCCCATGGCGATGAATGACTATCTGCGCATCAGTGGAGATCAGGCCTTCATCGCCGCAAATTGGGATAGCCTGGCTCGCGCCTGGAACTTCCAATGTACGCACGACACCGATGGCGACGGCATCTACGACAACTCCGAGGGTTCCGGCTGGGTAGAGTCCTGGGTGCCCAGCATGCCGCATCAGGAGATCTACATGGCTGCCCTCGATGAACAGGCCAGCCTTGCTTTCGCCAATCTGGCGCGCGCCACCGGCCACACCGATCTCGCCAGTGCTGCAGACGCCCGCGCAGCACGCATTCGCCCGCTGATCGAAAAAGAGTACTTCCGCCCACAGGCAAATTTCTACGCCTTCAGCTGGAACGGCAACGGCCAAACAGATGACACGCCTACCATCTTTCCCTCCGTCGCCTGGTGGGACTGGACCTACGCGCTCGACCACAGTCAGTCCATGATGAGCCGCTGGGCTTCGCCTGAATTTTCTACTGACTGGGGCACCCGCATCCTGAGTGATCACGTCAGCTTCTACGACCCCATTAGTTATCACCAGGGCACTGTTTGGCCGCTCTACACCGGATGGGTTTCGGTGGCCGAATATCGCGCCGGACATGCGCTCTCCGCCTACACGCACCTTCGGCAGAACGCCGGACTCACCTGGGCGCAGGATCTCGGGAACACGACGGAATTGCTTTCCGGCGAGTTCTTTCAGCCTCTGGGACGCAGCACGGCTCACCAGCTCTGGTCGTCGGCGATGGTGATCTCGCCGATCGTTCGCGGGCTTTTTGGAATCGAATGGAACGCTGCGGCGAACGAATTAAGTGTTACTCCGAGTCTGCCCGCCGACTGGGATCACGCAAAGCTCGCGAACATCCCACTTGGCAAAGAGCAGGTCGACCTCAAAATGACACGAGAGGATGGAGTGCTGTCAATCAGGGTGACGGGACCAGCAGCCTCAGACGTTCATCTGAAGTCACGCACTGCGGGAGCACAGTTTACAAACGGTACATTGCGCATTCCGTTGCCGCCCATCGAAGTAGGAACTACCCAGGATCTTCCTCAGTCCGGCTCCGTTACGCAAGAGATGAAGATCCTCGACCAGCAGAGCTCAGCACACTCGCTCACGTTGCGGCTGTCCGCGCCGGCGGGGAGCAGCCAGACCGTCTTCCTCCGTATCAACAACAAGAAGACGACCGTACACGCCACCGGCGTGGAAATTCCGAATGCGAATACGCAACTGCAAAAGTTGCAAATTGAATTTGCCTCGGGCAGCGGCTATGTCGAAAAAGAGATCTCGTTCAGCTGGTAACCAGTCTGAGTTAGAAGGCAATGAATCGAGCGAAAAGAAACCCCCCCGGTAAGCGGTATAAGAGAAATCGGGTCGTGCAAAACTGCCTGTCCATCGGCCAGGTTTCCTTGTGCATTTGCATCCTCCTCACCTGCTCATTTGCGCAGGAATCAAGACCGAAAGAGCAATCCAACCTGGAGCAGTCTCTCTCCGATCGGCTTGCGATAAGCACAGACTCGGTCGAACCCATTCGGTTCATTGCGGCCCACGGACGCCGCGCGGTGATTATGGGATATCCGGCCACGGGACTTGAGTGTTGGGTATATCCCTTCCAGATCTTCAGCGATTACACAGTCGGGTTCCGGCGAGCGGGCGCAACGACCGAGTCCGATGGACGCCTTCAGCTCAGGCGCATTATTTATGAGCCGCAGGCCATCACGCGCATTTATATCGGACTCGATTACATGGTCCACGAAAAGCTCTTTGTACCGCTCGATCAGCCTGGCGTGATCCTCAGCTATGAAGTTGAGGGCAAACCCGTCGATATCCAGATTCACTTCACGCCGGTTCTCAACCTGATGTGGCCTGCAGCGATGGGAGGGCAATACACAAGGTGGCATCCCGAGCTGTCGGGCTATGTGATTTCCGAACCTTTGCAAAGCGAGTCTGCAGTCGTCGCGTCACCTCAGATCGTGGCGCACGACGACACGGTGAATACAACCCTGCGCACCACCAGCGCAATCTCTTTTTCGATCCGCCCTGTCGTAAGCGGAAAAGGCCTGGCGACTGCCGCCGTCTACGTTGCATTGGGCGCCGGGGATTCGAAGAACGCAGCGGCGACGCTCCGCGAGGTAACCGCTCATCAAACGGATATGGAAGTCCAGGCTGTCGCGCATTATGCGGAGCTGGAACGCAACGCCCTCCTGATTCGCACCCCTGATGAGGACATAAACCGCGCACTGGCGTGGGCCGAGATCGCTCTCGATCAGACGTGGGTCTGCAATCCGCGGATTGGCTGCGGCATCGTCGCGGGCTACGGTCCTTCGCGGGACGCCCGCCGTCCGCAGTACGACTGGTTCTTCGGAGGCGACGGGCTGGTCGCAACCCATGCTCTGCTGGCTGCCGGGGAATACGCCCGCGCGCGCGAAGAGCTCGAATTCATCATCAAGTATCAGGATCAAAAGACGGGGATGGTCTGGCATGAGCTGTCGCAAAGCGCCGGATACATGGACTGGTCCAAGTATCCCTACATGTATGTGCATGTAGATATAAGTTTCGATTATCTAAACACCGTTGCGCGCTACGTTGCTGCCAGCGGAGATACCGCATTTGCAATCGATCACTGGTCATCGATTGCCGCAGCCTACCGATATTGCCAGGCACTCATAAACACATCCGACAATCTGCCGCATATTCCCGCAGACAAGGAGGGAGGCAATGAACAGGACAGACCAGACGACGACCTGAGCCTGTCATCGAGTTGGGTTGCGGTAACGGGCAGCTTTGCCGATCTGGCGACGGTCACAGGACACCCGCAGCTCGTTGACGAAGCCCGTAAAGCGAATCAGCTCGCCAGGGCTGCGATTGCCGAGCGCTACTGGGACTCAGCCCATCACTACTTGTTTGAAGGCCACACTCGATCCGGACGCCCTATTTTTGGCTGGAGGAAAGGCCCAGGGCTAGCAATCACTCAGAACATCTTCTCACCGGAACAAAATGAGGAGCTTCTCAACGAGATTGCGTCTGCCGATTTTCAGGCCGATTGGGGGACACGGGCTGTGGCGACCCGCTCTGAGATCTACGATCCTAATTCCTACGGAAAAGGAAGTGTGTGGGCGCTGGGTACAGCCGAAACCGCCACTACATATTGGGAAGAGCATCGTCCCAATATCGCTTTCGGAGTCTGGAAGGCGATGCTTCCGTGGAACTCTCTCGACTCGATCGGGCATATTCACGAAGTGCTCGCCGGTAACTTCTATCACGAGGAAGAGGAGTCTGTGCCGGAGCAGACCTGGTCTTCAGCCGGCTTCCTCGATGCGGCTGTCCGCGGTCTCACTGGACTCGACATCCAGGGCACCCGGAACAGCCTTCACTTTGCTCCGCATCTTCCCGCGCAGTGGAATCGATTCTCTGTCGAGCATGTCCACCTTCCGAAATCCACGCTTGCCCTTTCGGTCAGTCAAAGCATCAACGAAGTCGATCTGGATATTCAGAACGAAGGCAGTCCCGCCAGCATCCAGTTTGAACCTCAAATACCACTGGGCGCGCGCATCGTTACCGCCGACTTCGATGGCCGCCCGGTAGCTGCGTCTCCCGAGCTATTTCCCGAGGACGAGCACGCGAAGATGGAAATTGAAGCTCGATCCGGCACAAGCCACTGCCATGTCCGATTTGCCGGCGGAGTATCCCTGATTCTGACACAGCCGTCGCCACATCTCGGCGACTCCAGCACCGGTTTAAAGTTAACCAAGGTCAATCTGCAGAATCAAGTATTGTCCATAGATGCAGACGTAAGCTTAGGCGGGAATGCTGCCTTCCTCATGCAGACCCCCTGGAAGATTGCCACACTCAAGGGTGCAACGAGCCGCCCACTGTCAGACACGTCTTACGAAATCACAATGCAACGACCTTCTGCACCCGCCGATCGAAATGGCTATGCGCGCGTGAATGCGGAGATCAGCTTCACGGAAAAGTGATCGTGGCCGTGCCGCAGTTAGGAGGTTCGGCTTGTTCAGTCCCGTCGATTGGAACAGGCGGCCTTCAATCGCAGAGATTGGAAAGCGCCGCAGCTTCGCGCTACGGCGCTTCTGCTTTTCCGCCAGTCCCGAGTATTAGAACCGGGACGACGAGCGACCGGGAATCAAACTCCCTTTACTCGCGGTTATAGCCGTGACCATGATCGTCGTTGCAGCCGTGGCCGTCTGTAACTCCAGTGAGGACGTTGTTCGCCGAAGTCAATATCCGGCTGTAGCAATAACCCTGAGAGTTATGTGTCGCGTACGATGCCCTGGAACTGGTTCCGGAAAGTCCAGTGAAGTTGAGCGAGCTGTCGTAGTTCTGGGTATCTTGCGCTTTGACTTCTTCCGACGTGTTCTCGGAGAAATACTCAAAGCCTTCGAAGCTCTTCTTGTCCGTAATGAGAAGCTTCTGGTCAGCGGCGACCGGAATCGTGACGCTGCCATCGGCATTCTCAACCTGGTTGTAATTGAAGACGAATGGATAGGAGAAAGTCCTTACCTCTTCAGAGACAAACGGCCCTTCGCGTGTCGTGGTCTTGGCGTTTACCGTTGTGGACTGCGTCAGATCCTGTACGTCGGTGAGGCCGCCGACATTGAAGGTTTGCGTGCTCAGGAAATTCAGCGACTGGTTCACAGTTGTAACAACGCGTCCATGCGAGGTGTTCACGTAGCCGGAGATGACGAACTGGCGGGTTGACCCGACCGTCACTGTGCCGGTCGCGTTGCCGCTGGCGCCGGTCGTTATGTCTGCCGTCACTGTTGGCGACGGTTGCGCAGACAGATCGTTGCTCAGAATGCCGCCGGTGACCTTGGCCTTCCACGGATCGGTGTAGAGCAACAGGGTTGAGGTAACCGAGAAACCCTGATCGGCGTTAAAGACGCTCAGTGCGACGGTATGCTGCTGACCATCCGATAGCACCCCGGCAAAGGGCGTCAGATCGACGCGGTAGGGCTTGAAGTCCAGCGTTTGCACGCCGGGAGTCGGCTCCCACAAATATGGATCGACGCCGCCTGTATACACCCACGGATAGACAGGCGCCACGCCCGCAGGCTGGCCATCGATGCTCACCTCGGTCTCGCGAAAGCCAGTATTCCCGCAGCTTTCGAGCTCGCTTGCCACATCATTGGGAACACAAAAATACCAGAACTCATCATTCGACTGACTCTGCGCAATCACGTCGAGGTATGCCGAGTCGATATTGGTAGGCAGGGTAAGGGTTTTGCTGAGCTGATCGGTAGTAGTGTTCAGGAACGTGCCGTCGCTGTCGCCTTGCAGGGCGATCACCACATCGGGAACCGTCGGCGCATCGGCGCGTCCGTGTGCCGGATAGAACTCCAGCTGGGCATTGGCGTAGATGAGGCCGTTATAGGTGACTCCGTCGGAAACGCCAACAAAATTACCGAGGTTGGCAGCGCCAGTCTGAGCGGTCTTGAACAGCGCGCTCAGATCTGTCACATCACTCTCCACATGCCAGGACGGACTGAGGGTCGCGCGCGGCTCGGCGGTCGTTCCGAAATAAAGATTCACGCCACCAAGGAAAAACTTCGCGGTGCGATCAAACTGGCGGCCTGCGGTCACCGTGAAGTCGGCCGAGAAAACGACCTTTGCCCAAGGTCCGGGACAGGCAGCAGGTGGCGTATAGGTGAAGGACTTGATGTTGAAATCCGCGAATTCCAGGTTTTGGAAGAGCTGCACCGTGCATGGCTTCGTGTGGCTGGGCGTTGTCACAGGGGGCGCCGGGCTTACGGGATTGCTTGATCCTATCTGTGGCGTAGAAGGGGCGATGACAACCTGGGCTTGGCCGGGCTTGGCTGCAAAGAGCATGCCTCCGCTGATGGCGAACGCCGCCAGCACGCGCGGAGAAAAGGATACGATGTTGCGCATGGGAAATACCTCCAAAATAAAATACGGGATTCGTTGGTAATTGAAGAACTTCGGAGCATGCCATTCGATTTTGCGGGTTGGCTACGGCGCTCGGACGGTCCAAGTCTCGGCTTTCCCCATCTTTGGCACTGGCCGCGATGCGACAAACAATTTACACTGTCATCACCTCGACTCCCTTCGCCTGCAAGTCAGCCACTACATCCGGCGAAACGCTTTCATCGGTGATCACCAGGTCGATCTCTGTAGCCGGACAGACCAGGGCCGGGCTAACCATCCCCATTTTGCTGGAATCAGCAACCACCACCACTTGTTTGGCCTGTCGCGCCATGGCGCGGAAGACGACCGCCTCATCCATTTCGATCGTGCTGGCGCCCCGCTTGGCATCCATGCCGCAAACGCCAATGAACGCACGGTCCACATGAATCTCGCTCAGAGACTGAATCGCGGCGGGACCGATCAGGGAGAACGACCCGGCCCACTGCACCACGCCGCCCGTCAGTGACGTCTTAAGTCCCGGCTGATTGCACAGCTCCATCCCGATATTGACGGCGTTGGTAACAATGCGCAGGTTCGTCCGGTGGCGAATGCTCCGGGCGATTTGCGTGGTTGTCGTACCGGCGGTGAAGGCGATCGTTTCATGTTCGCGAATCAGGTCGGCGGCTGCCATCGCGATCCTGCGCTTTTCCTTCACGAAGCGTTCCTCGCGCGTCTGAAAGCCCGCATCGAAGCGGAACGGCACATAGATCTGCGGTCCAAAGAGTTCTGCTCCGCCATGGGTGCGGCACACCAGTCCCCGTCGTTCCAGTTTCGCCAGGTCACGGCGGATGTTCGGCGCTGACGTTTCCAGCTCCTGAATCAGGTCTTCAATCGACGCGCTGCCGTGACGCAACAGCATGTGCAAAATCTGATTGGCGCGATCGTCGGTCTTCAATGACATTGTTTGGCTCGCAATCGAATTAGACATGTCCTGCCGACAACCCCGTAACTACACATCCTTCAAGGCATTCTGCGCGACCGAGTTCCGCTCGTTGTCGATCCAGTCCAGCTCCTCGCGCAGCGCCCGCACATCCTCTTCGCGCACCACATACCGCGAATAGTCGCGTTCCATGTCCGTTCCCAGAAACAAGGAATTGCTCCGGTGCCGGACGGGACTTGGAGTGCTGGTATTCAGACTCGCGTGATATTCCGCCGCTCCCGTTCCTTCCGCAACCATCCGGATATTCTCAGGATTCAGCCCGCCTCCGGCCATGATCGAAATGTGCCCACGTGTACGGCGTATCGCATCGGAGATATCTTGCATGCCGTCCACCGCGCGCCGCTTCCCGCCGGAAGTCAGCACGCGCTGCGCGCCGCTGGCAATAACGCGTTCCAGAGAGTCGGCAAGATCGGCCGACACATCGATCGCGCGATGAAACGTGACCGGCAAAGGTCGTGCCAATTCCACCAGTTCGCGTGTTCGCTGCACATCTACAAATCCATCTGCATCGAGAATGCCGACCACTACCCCATCGGCGCCGAGCCGTTTCGCGTATCGTATATCGGCCTTCATCACCCCGAATTCTTCCGCCGCATAGCAGAAGTCGCCACCTCTTGGACGAATCATCACGAAGATGTCGATGCGCACGCGCCTGCGAACCAGTTCAAGAAGTCCCGGACTCGGCGCAATGCCACCCTCCAGCAGATCGCTGCAAAGCTCAACACGT
Organism: Acidobacteriota bacterium; assembly: GCA_013289875.1. Lineage (GTDB taxonomy): Bacteria > Acidobacteriota > Terriglobia > Terriglobales > Acidobacteriaceae > Silvibacterium. The sequence goes on from JABCZC010000005.1 coordinate 62,943, forward strand.
TGCGCCCCGCCGCGTTCTGCGGCAATCGCGGACTCCACAGAATCAACACAAATTTCAAGAACAGCCATCAAACCCCTGTCATCCCGGACCGGAAAGGAATGTTCCTCGTCAATCTTCCTCGCAACGGAGGGATCTGCGTTTTCCTCTAATCGTCTTAGAACCTGTAATTCGCCGAGAACTGCAGATGCCGTTCCACGGAGCGGACCGCGCCGCTCCCCTGGTTCGAGATATTTCCGAAGTTGCTATCGGTAATGCCCACATCGGGGTTGCCGTAGCTGGCAATATTGAACGCGTTGAAGGCGTCGAAGCGGAAGCCCAATGCCTGCTCGCGCCACACATGGAAGTCCTTGAACATTGACAGATCGGTGTTGAAATATCCGGGGCCGCGCAGGTTGCCGTTTCTCGCTGTGCCAAAGGTATTCGGCGCTGGTACGCCGAACGCGCAAACCCCGTTGTCAACACCCGGAGTCTGGCAGTAACTTGCCGAGGGATCCGTGCCAAACCAGTTATTGATGCTGCGATGCACGATCTTTATCGTTCGATATTGATTCGGACGCGAGTTCCCGTAGCTGTTCGAGTTGTTTCCCGGTCCGGTTGCCGACTGCGGCAGGCCCGAATACCCCAGTATGGCGGTTGCGATGCTCCACCCGCCAAGAACCTGGTCCTCCCAGCTGTTCACGCCGGAAAGAAACTGCTTTCCACGACCGAATGGCAACTCATAAACGCCGATCGCGCTGAGATTATGCCTGACGTCGTATCCTGCCGGACCCCAGTCGGCCGCGCTGTTGTAGTAGTTCTGGAAGGCGCCGCTGAACCCGTTCACGTTGAGCGCATAGTTGCCCAGGCTGTTGGTGAGCGCCTTGGAGTAGGTGTAGTTCACCGTGTACTCCAGCCCATGGCTCAATCTTTGCCGCAGTACCGCCTGCAGCCCGTTATAGTCCATCGCCGCCCGCGACTCGGTGATCAGCAGGCCGCCAGAGCCGATACTGACCGAAGGATCGATCGCGTTAACGCCCAGGTACTTGTTGTTGTAATACGGAGCGGAAGTAGGATCGCCATTTACCACCCATTGATTCAGGTTGCCGTAGTCCTCGATGTGTTGGCCCTGCTCGCCAAGATATCCCACCTGCAGCGACATGCTGTTGGTGAGCGCATACTCGGCGGTCAGGTTCCACTCCTGCACATAGGCCGGCTGAATATTCTTCGGATACACGTTGAACGTGCCGCCGTTGCTCAAAGTGCCGTTGGAGAAACCCTCTTGCGCGTTCCGGGGAGTGCCGGGATTACCAGGCGTGGGAGAAACTGTGGGCGCGTTCACCGCTTGAATGAAAGGTGTAATCGAAGTCAAACGCTGGTTCGACGAATTACCCTCGTAGAAACTCGTCGCCCCGTAGCCTCCGCGAATCACAAACCGGGTCGTCGCTTGGTACGCAAATCCCAACCGTGGCATAATCTGTCGGAAATTGCTGTCGTAGCAGCCGCGGTTGCCGCAGATGCCCGATCCCACCGGCGCGCCGGCAGGTACATGATCAGCGTAGATGACCTGACCCGTCGCAATATCGATGTTACCGGTCTTATTATTTTCCTCGATCCACGGCTCGTCCCATTCGTAGCGCAGCCCGATGTTCAGGGTCAGATTCGGCATCACTTTGAAGTCGTCGCTCACAAAGCCCGCAATACGCCATTGCCGCTGTCCAACATTCACGCTTGCCAGTGTTCCCTGCGCGGCGCTCACGTAGTCCATTACGAAGTCCGCACCGCCGTAACCGCCCGTGCTGCCGTTACTCGTGAAATTCCCGCTGTAAGTCAATTGTCCTAGGTATCCGTAATTGTTGCTTGTCGGATAGTTGTTCTGGTAGCGGATTGCCTGCACGCCCATACTCCACGTGTGCCTGCCATTCTGCCACGTAAGGTTGTCAATGTAGCTATAGGTGTTGTCGATGATGCCACCATCAAAGGCGGGAGTGCCCACGCCACTCAGGCTATTCGCAGGATTCGTGGCGCTGCTGGTGCCGCCCTGAATGTTTTGGTAAGAGAACCCGTCATACGACTGGTTGGGGAAGGTAATGCCAACCTTGCTGTTGCCCGACGTCCCGAACTGTCCCGTCGGATCTGTCGGCAGACCCTGATTCCATACGGTACGCGTAAAGCCGATACGCGCCGAGTTCACAATCGATGGCGAGAAAACGTGCACCCAGTTTGCGCCGGTGACCTTCGTCGGATAGTGATTCGCCCCCGGAAATGTAATCGCCAGCAACGCGGTTTGTCCGTCATACGCCGTCGACATTGAATAAAAGCCCGTGATCTTGTCCGACGGCCGCGGATCGTACTCAATCTTGATGTCACCCTGGTTGTTCGCCTTGAATTGCCGCGTCGGTCCCTGCAGGTTATTATTCGCAATTCCGTCGGAAGGCGCCGCGTTCGGCAGCGGATAGTACTGCGGATGCGCAAACAGGTAAATCGCCACCGAGTTCACGATCGGAACCCCCATATCGCCGACAAAGGGTGCAAATCCATTCTGCGAGTTGTAAAGCTGAACCGGATTGCTGCCGGAAAGCAGCGCCGAAAAATCTCCGTTCCGCATCGCCTGCGTGAAGACGCTGGCCTGGCCGGTGCCGCCCTTGTGATACCGCGATCCCAGGTAGTCCACAAAAAAGAACAGCTTGTCGCGCTTGATCGGGCCGCCGAACGTTCCGCCAAACTGCGATTGCGAATATGGATTGACCGGGATGATCGGGACCGCGTGGTTGTTGCTCCACGAGTTTGCATTGATCTTGTAATCCTGCAGATATCCAAATGCCGAGCCATGATAGTTGTTCGTACCGCTCTTCAAGACCGCTACGACGCCGCCGCCGTTCACATTGCCGTAGTCCGCCGGAGAGTTCGCCGTCAGCACCTTCAGCTCCTGCAGGGACTGGGGAGAAGGGCTGTACGAGATCAGGTTGTTGAACGTCTCGTTGATGTCGATTCCATCCAGTGTGTAGTTATTCGCCTGTGCGCGGTTGCCGTTCACGTTCACCGAATCAGTGTAGTAAGTGCTGCGCTCGATGACCGTCGTGCCCGAGGTTCCCGCCGTGCTAACCGCTCCCGGGACATACAGCGTCAACGCCGAAAAATCTAGCCCGTTCAGCGGAAAGCTCTGGATGGTATTTGCTGTAAAGGTCCCGCTCAGCGTGGGATTTTCCGTGTTGAGAATCGGCGCCGTCAACTCATTCACTTTCACCGTCTGGGCCTCGCTGCCCACCGTCAGCTGCACGTTGAACTTGGCTGTCTGGTCGATCTCCAGGGGAAACGCCGGTATAGTCTGCGTAGCGAACCCAGCCGCCTTCACCGCCAGCTCATATTGGCCGATGGGCAGAAATCGGATGTTGTATACACCCGAGTCATTGGTCGTCGCCCGTGTCTCGACTCCAGTGTGCACATTGCGCGCAGTCACTTCGGCTCCCGGAACAACTGCGTCCTTGGGGTCCGTCACCGTTCCGGTGATATTTCCCGTGACGGTTTGAGCATTCGCCAGGTTCAGATTGGCAATGGAAGAAAATAGGCACGTGGTGAAAAGAACCACCGCGCTGGTGAGGAAAATCCTTCTGGGGGAGAGCATATTTTTCTGATTCCTCCTGTTGTTCCGCTCGTGCAGATTGGCCTCGCATGGATCGAACGGCGGACCGTGGCAGAAAACGGCAGGCCACGCACCGAGATTCGATACGTGCTGCGGAGTATACCTTCATAATCAAGGATTGAACAGAAAAAATGTTCATTTACCAAAAAGTGACCATTTTATCGGGTGCTTTGGGAAGAAATCCTCTCTTAACAAACTGGGATTGCCTTGCAGCGATCCTCAAAGGTGCGCGTGTCGGTATAGAAGAAGCGCAATAGATGTAGACCAGGCAGTGTGATCGACCGCATCCCATTGCGGGACAGCAACCGCAAAATCAGGGACGGCCCTCCTTATGCATTGGAAAATGGGCCATCATCTAACTTTTCGCCGGGGTGGATGCTCCGTTCAGCTTGTGTTGCTGCGCCTGCCATTGATCGAGCGTCATGATGCAGCGGAAACCCAGGTGGTTAGTGCCGGTGCTCGCCTCGCCCTTGCCGCGCGTGCCCACCATGTATCGCGAGCAATACTGGTCGGTGCATAGATACGACCCGCCGCGATGGACTTTCTTGGGCTGGTTTGGCTCGCTGGGATCGAAAGAAGTATCGGGTCCCTGCGGATTCCGGGCGACACCTCCTTGACCGGCAAGCTGGGCGTAATAGTCAGGCCGATACCAGTCGCTGGTCCACTGCCAGACGTTGCCGGCCATGTCATAAAGGCCGTATCCATTGGCCGGGAATTGCGCGACCGGCGCTATGCCGACGTAGCCGTCCACGCCTGTGTCTTTATCCGGGAAATGTCCCTGGTGCGTGTTAGCCATCCACTTGCCGTTCGGCCGGAACTCGTCGCCCCAGACAAAGGGCTGTCCGGTAAGCCCGCCGCGCGCGGCAAACTCCCACTCGGCCTCGGTTGGCAGGCGCTTCCCGGCCCATTTGGCGTACGCAAGCACATCCTCGTAAGCCACATGGACAACAGGATATTTGTCTTTGCCCTTGATATCGCTCTGTGGGCCGTAAGGATGGCGCCAGTTCGCCCCGGGAACATAGGTCCACCACTGAAAATAGTCGTTGAGCGGCACCGGATGATCGGGCGGCGCGAAGACGACCGATCCCGCAACGAGATTCTCCGGAGGCGCACCGGGAAAATCTTCAGCGCGCGGTTTCCGCTCAGCCACGGTTACATATCCGGTGGCCTTTACGAACTTCGCGAACTCAGCGTTCGTCACATCGGTCTTATCCATGAAAAAGCCGTCCACATACACACGATGAACAGGCCGTGAATCCAGAGTGGCTTTCATGCCGACGTCGTCCATGCCCGGCGGATCCTGTGCACCCATGGAAAATTCGCCGCCCGAAATCCAGACCATGCCCGGAGGAGCGCTCTGCGGTGCGGGGGTTGTGTTGGGTTTGGTCTCCGCAAAAACAGCCTTCGCCATCGCAGGCCTGGCCATCGGTGGCTTGGCTGTCTCTGGTTTAGTAGCAGCTGTGGGCGTTGCTGCCGACTCCGTTGGAGCCGCCGTAGCCATGCTGGCGCTGGCCTCGGCACGCATCCCATGCCTCGCTGAATAGAAAATCCAGGAAGCAGCCACCGCCGCAACCAGGAGCGCCCCGGCAGCCCACAGAGTTTTCCTGCTGGATGTCCTTGCTGCCCCACGAACCCTTTTGGTAGTGGACGGATTCTGCTCCCTTGTCATGGTCACTTCCGCGCCGAGTATCATTCCGCACAGATAGACTACCCCCCCGGCGGCGGTTTGTCCCAGAGTCGTTGCCGTCACGTTGGCGACCTGAACAAGGATGTGGGCGCACGGCTCAATATGAAATGTCGACGCGTACGGTCGCGCAGCACATTCCCTTTCCCTTCTTAAGCAACGGCCCTATGCTGGTGATTCAGTCTTGAGGAGATCGCCGATGTCTCACTCCGCACGTAAGCCCCGGGAGTCCCTGCGCCTCGATGAAGCCCGCGTATCCAAAATCCCGTGGCGCAAGTGGGGACCCTATCTGAGCGAGCGTCAATGGGGCACCGTTCGGGAGGATTACAGCCAGGACGGCAATGCCTGGAGCTACTTCACGCACGACCAGTCCCGCTCGCGAGCCTATCGCTGGGGAGAAGATGGTATCGCCGGCATCTCCGATGATCTGCAGCGTCTATGTTTTTCCCTGGCGTTCTGGAATGGCCAGGACCCGATTCTCAAGGAGCGGATGTTCGGGCTTACGAACCAGGAAGGCAACCATGGCGAAGACGTAAAAGAGTACTACTTCTACCTAGACTCCACGCCCACCCACAGCTACATGAAGTATCTCTACAAGTATCCGCAGGCTGCTTTTCCATATGACGATCTGGTATCTACCAACCGCCGCCGTAGCCGGAACGAGATGGAGTACGAGCTGCTGGATACCGGAGTTTTCAATGACGACCGCTACTTCGACGTCTTCATCGAGTATGCGAAGGCCGGCCCGGAAGACATGCTCATCCGGATTACCGCCGAAAATCGCGGACCTCACGATGCCCCTCTGCACCTGCTTCCGACTCTCTGGTTCCGCAATACCTGGGCAGGCGATGCATCGACCGGGCAGGAAGACGCGTTTCGTCCCTCGCTCTCCTGGCAGAAGGCCAGTGGCAAACAATTCGGCCACGCGGTCATTCGCGCCACACACGCCGAGCTGGGAGAGTACGAGCTTGTCGCGGAAGAAGAAGCCGAGCCGCTGTTCTGCGAGAACGAAACAAACCGCGCGCGTATCTACGGTGAGCAATGGAGAGGCTACGCGAAGGACGGCATCCATGAATACGTCGTTTTCGGCAAATCGGAGGCGGTGAATCCCGAACGCACCGGAACCAAGGCCGCGCTGCATTACAACTTTGCGATTCCGGCCCGGGGCCGGAGAAGCATCCAACTCAGGCTGCGCAAAGCGGACACCATAGACACTGAAGACACTGACATTTTTGACTCCTTTGCCGGCATTTTCGACGAACGCCTCGCGGAAGCAGACGAGTTTTACGGCGCGCTCACCGAGCACGCGCGCTCCGATGATCAGCGGCAGGTGATCCGCCAGGCTCTCGCCGGCATGCTGTGGTCGAAGCAGTTCTATCACTACGATCTTGATCTCTGGCTTCGCGAGCATGGCGTCCGCCGCAATACCATCGGCGGAGTTCGCAACTCTGACTGGTTCCATCTCGTGAGCGAGGACATCATCTCCATGCCCGACAAATGGGAGTTTCCATGGTTCGCTGCATGGGACCTCGCCTTTCATGCGTTGCCGCTGGGTCTGGTCGATGTGGATTTCGCCAAAGAGCAGCTCAATTTGATCCTCCGCAGCGCCTACCTTCATCCCAACGGCCAGGTGCCCGCGTATGAATGGAACTTCGGCGATGTAAATCCGCCGGTTCATGCATTTGCCGTCATGGCTCTCCACCGGCAGGAGGTTGCCAATTGCGGAAAGGGTGACTACGTTTTCCTCCAGGCCGCGTTCCGGCGGCTGCTGGTTAACTTCACCTGGTGGGTCAACCGCAAGGATGCCAGCGGCAACAATATCTTTCAGGGCGGCTTCCTCGGGCTCGACAATATCGGCGCGTTCGATCGCTCCAGCACATTGCCCATGGGTGGCAGGCTCGAACAGGCTGACGGCACCGCCTGGATGTGCCTCTTTGCTCAAAACATGCTCCAGCTTGCCATGGTGCTCACAGAGGACAACGACTCCTACATCGAAATGGTGCTCAAATTTCTCCATCACTTCCTTTCCATCGCGGCAGCGCTCAACGACGTAGGTCCGGATCACATCGGAATGTGGGATGAGGAAGACGGTTTCTTCTACGATGTGCTGCGTCTTCCCGATGGAAGGTCCGAGCGCCTAAAAGTCCGCACCATGGTGGGCCTTCTTCCGCTGTGTGCTACCACGGTCTTTGAGGAAGGATTCGGCCACGAGCATCCCGAAGTCATAAGCAGGCTAAAGGCATTCCTCGAACGTCATCGCGAATTGAAAGACAAGATTGGTCCCGTCGACAAGCGGGGCGTTCACGGACGGCTATTGCTGGCCGTTTTGAACGAGGACAAATTACGACGTGTTCTCAAGCGCATGCTCGACGAGGAAGAGTTTCTCAGCGACTACGGGATTCGTTCCGTCTCGAAGTACTACAAAGATCATCCTTACGTGTTCGAGGAATGGGGCTCGCGCAGCGTCGTCGAGTATCTGCCCGCCGAATCCGACACCAACATGTTCGGCGGCAACTCCAACTGGCGTGGGCCCATCTGGATGCCGGTCAACATGCTCATCCTGCGTGCGCTTTATCACTACTACCAATTTTATGGCGATGACTTTCGCATTGAGTGCCCGACCGGCTCTGGCAGAATGATGACGCTCTTCGAGGTGACCCACGAAATCGTCACCCGCCTGGGCAGCATTTTCATGCGCGACAAAAATGGAAAGCGCGCCGTCTACGGTGGCACGGAGAAGTTTCAGAACGACCCGCACTGGCGTGATCTGATTCTGTTCTGCGAATACTTCAACGGCGACAATGGCGCCGGATTAGGAGCAAATCATCAGACAGGATGGACCGGCGCGATCGCAACTCTTCTCCACCTGGACGCCGCCATCACCGCCGAAGAAGCTCTCAATACCGCGGACCCATCCCTCGCCGCGAGTGCCACGACAGCAAGCGTTATTCGATGTGCCGACAGCTAGAGTTGCTCGATTTTTACACTGCCATCGCTGGTGTGGATGGTTAGCGGAGTGCCGCCGCCATTCAGCTTTCCGCGCAACCCGTGGCCATCGCCGCCGCCGCTCTGGTAATGGTCGATCGTCAGTGGCAGCGCGCAGTTCACATGGCCATCGCTGGTATGAACGTCGAGATCAGCCGCGAAGCCCTGGGGAACGCGCAGCGTCACAGAACCATCCGATGCCTGGATCGTCGAGGCCTCGGTGAGCTTGGTGCCTTCGCGCAGACTCAGATTCAGCGTGCCGTCGCTGGTGTGCAGCGCGAGCGCATGGAAAGCCCCATCCACCGTGAGGTCGCCGTCGCTCGTCCGCGCATCGAGTGCGCCTGCGGCATTGGTGATGTTCACATGTCCATCACCCGACTTCACACGCAGTTTGCCCGAGACATGATCGAGCGTCACGCTCCCGTCGCCCGTCGTCAGACCAATCTCGCCCTGAAGACCAGTGAGATTTACGCTTCCATCCGAGGTCTTCGCTTCGAGCGTCAACTCCGTCGGCGTCTCCACCGTCACGCGCGTTTGCACCTTATGCCACGTGATGTGAACGCCCATATGATCGCGCTCCTTCAGCAGAAAGTGGACCTGATCGCCGGTCTGGCTTTCCTCCAGGAGGTAGTCGCTCAGCTTCTGCCCCACCAGTTCAACGTGGATGCGGATCTCGCGGCACTCCCCGCAGGAGGTAATCTGCACTCCGGCGTCCGATGTTTCGAGGTTGAGCGTTGGCTCGCCGGTAACCGAGTAGGTCTTCGACCACGAATGGTCGGGATCCTGCGCAAGAGTGGGGAGTGAGGTCAGCGCCGCCAGCCCGGCTACTGCCAGAGCAATTTTCGTCTTCATGGAACGCAGATACGGAAGCGGGCGGGAAAAGGTTCCCTCAAAGCACGCGCTCGCGCCGTGCCCGTTCCTGGCGCAACGACATGAGCGCCAGCATCTCGCGGAGGCGAAAAGCCTTGTCGAGCTGTTTCTCGACCAACAGCCGCTGGCGTCGCCGATGGTCGGCGTTCAGCAAAGTCGGCAAAATCCGCTCATCCCGCGCCGCGTTGCGCTCCAGTTCCAGGATCGTGGCCTCGATGGTCGAACGAAAGCGGGAGCTCACCTGCATCGGTTCAGCGGTCATAAAAGTTTCGCTCCTGAGCTAAAGTCCGCCTTCATGTTGCCGATGATAACGATATGCGAGCGTTCGCGCGATCCCCCCGAAGTTTTTCTTTGCAAACTTTTGGTAACGATTCATCAAGTTGTTGCGTTTTCGGACAGCCACCGCCTCTACAGATCCATAGACTTCGCCGCAATCAGCGCCGCAACCTTCGCCAGAAAATCCGCCAGCGGCATCGATCCCTGGTCACCCTTTCCACGCACGCGCACGCTCACCGCATTCGCTTCCTCTTCCTTGTCGCCCATCACCAACACATACGGAACCTTCTGCATGGTAAAGTCGCGAATCTTCGCGTTCATCTTTTCGTTGCGGCTGTCGAGCTCAACCCGCAATCCCGCCTTTTGTAACTCTGACTGCACTCTGTCCGCGTATAGCTGGTGACGCTCGCTGATCGGCACTAGCCCAACCTGCACCGGAGCCAGCCACAACGGAAACGCCCCGCCATAGTGCTCGATCAAATAGGCAACCATCCGTTCCATGGTGCTGATGATCGCGCGATGGATCATCACCGGCCTGTGCAGCTTCCCATCGGCGGCCGTGTAATTCAGCCCAAACTGGTTGGGCAGGTGAAAATCCACCTGGATAGTCGAGTAGGTTTCCTCGTGCCCCATCACATCCGCAAGCTGTATATCGAGCTTCGGCCCGTAAAACGCCGCTTCGCCGCGGCCCTCTTTGTAGGGGAGCGCCAGCCCATCGAGCGCCTCGCGCAGCACTCGTTCACCCAGCGCCCACATCTCGTCGTTGTCGACATACTTCTCTTTGTTTGCGGGATCGCGCAATGACAGCCGGTAGCTGTAATTTGTTATGCCCAGGTCGCGATAGGCACGTTCGACCAGCTGCATCACATTCGAGAATTCTTCCTTGATCTGCTCCGGCGTGCAGAAAATATGCGCGTCATTCAGCGTCATGCAACGTACCCGGCTCAGCCCACTCAGCACGCCGGAACGTTCGTAGCGATACATCGTTCCCAGCTCAGCCAGCTTGACGGGCAGTTCGCGATAACTCCGGGGCTTCGATTCGTAAATCAAAATGTGATGCGGGCAATTCATTGGACGCAGCACCATCTGCTCCGTCTCGAGATCCATGAGCGGAAACATATCCTCGTGATAGTGCGCCCAATGGCCCGAGCGGACATAAAGGTCCACCTTCGCCAGGCTCGGCGAGTAGACGTGCTGGTACCCTGCCTCGCGCTCACGCTCCAGAATGTACTCTTCCAGGAGCCGCCGGATGGTCGCGCCCTTTGGAAGCCACAACGGCAGGCCAGCTCCCACGTCTTCGCTCACCGTAAACAGCTCAAGCTGCTTACCCAGCACGCGATGGTCGCGCTTCTTCGCCTCCTCCAGTCGATGAAGATAATCGTCAAGGTCCTTTTTCGAGAAGAACGCCGTGCCGTAAATTCGCTGCAGCTGCGGATTCTTCTCATTGCCCAGCCAATACGCGCCAGAGAGGCTCATCACCTTGAAGGCCTTTACGCGACCCGTCGACGGCACGTGCGGCCCGCGGCAGAAGTCTACGAACGCACCGTTGCGATAGAGCGAGATTGCCTCGCCTTCATGCGTAAAGCGCTCGACGAAGTGCACCTTCATGAAGTCGTTCTCGGCCTTGAAGTGCGCCAGGCCCTCTTCGCGCGGCTCGAACTCTCTGACGAACTTTTCGTCGCGCGCGACCACCTCTGCCATCTTCGCTTCGATCGCCTTCAAATCTTCGGGGGTAAACGGAGTGGGCCGATAAAAGTCGTAGAAGAATCCGGCTTCGGTCGCGGGACCATGCCCAAGCTTGGTCTCCGGGAAGAGTTCGAGCACTGCCGTCGCCAGCACATGCGCGGCCGAGTGGCGAACCACTTTCAATGCGTCCGGATCTCTCTCCGTGAGGAGTTGTAGTTCGACATCTTCCGTAAGCGGCGTGCTCAGGTCCACCAACCGCTCGGCCTGCGGATTCTCGGCGGCATACATCGCGGCCTCGTCGTTAGTTGCCGTCGCCGTTGACACGGCGTGAACCGGCTTGATGCGTGCCACGGCCGAGGCAGCAGCGAGGCGCGGAGAAATTGACTCCGCGACCTGGAAGGGGGTTACACCCTGGGCAAATTCCTTTACCGTGCCGTCGGGCAGCTTCACCTGAATCGAACTATCGGAATTACTCATAAAGTCGAATGAACTTCTGCAATCTTGTTGAGAATGTTTACTCTATTCAGGATATGGTCTTAGGAGAATTGCGTCGAGCGTACCTGCTCAGCATCTAATTTGACGAGGAGCCGGATGGCAACAGCAAGCGAGCCAAGACCTCACACCACGCTGGCGCTCATCGGCTGGCTGGCGTTGTGTTTCGCAGCCGGCATCGTTGGTTCCATCTTCGCCGCCCGCGCAATTCCCACATGGTACGCGGGGCTGGTCAAGCCGCCGTTCAATCCGCCAAATCACGTCTTCGGTCCGCTATGGACTGTCCTTTACACGCTCATGGCGGTGGCCGCGTGGATCGTCTGGAAGACGCGCCCTAGCGCTTGCCGCCGCCGGGGCTTGCGGCTCTTTCTGGTACAGCTAGGATTGAATTGTCTCTGGCCGTGGATATTCTTCGGCACACACCAGATCCTGACCGCTTTCGCCGATCTGGCCGCGCTCTGGGCCGCCATCCTGCTCACCCTCCTTACCTTCAAAAAGATGAGCACGACCGCTGCCTGGCTGCTGGTTCCTTATCTTGCCTGGGTCACCTTCGCCGGCTACCTCAACTTCGCTCTATGGCGGCTGAACTAGATCTGACTGGCTCGGATCGTTACTTCAACCCCGGATGCACATCCAACTGCACATTCTGCAGTCAAATCCTCGCGTGCCCAAGTATACCGCTTCGAGTAACATCGAAGATCAGCCCTGACCCGACGCAGTCGCGACATGAGAGGTGAGCGTGCCAAGCGCCTCGAACACCGCCCGACCAATCAAGCTCTCCTTCTCCATCGCCACCGAAGCCGACGCACCCGAGTTAGCCGTGCTGCATACTGCCGTTTCCGAAGGCCTCACCCGTCGCTACGGCCGGGGAGTCTGGTCTTCGGCGATGACGGAACGAGGCGCGCTCGTCGCCATTCGCCACTCGCGCGTGCTGATTGCCCGCAGGGGCAAAAAGATCGTCGGAACCTTGAACCTCCAGACCAAGAAGCCCTGGGCCATCGATGTCTCCTACTTCACGCCGGTAAAGAAAGCACTCTATCTCGTGGGCATGGCGGTCCTTCCCGCCATGCAGCGCCGCGGCATCGGCCGAATGCTTCTCGAAGAAGCGGCACAGCAGACCCGCGCCTGGCCAGCCGATGTCATCCGCCTCGACGCCTTTGATGCCGATGCCGGGGCGGGAGGGTTCTACGCCAAATGCGGCCTCCGCGAAACCGGCCGCGTCATCTACCGCAACACACCCCTCATCTACTTCGAGTTGGTCCTGTCAGCCTAGAGGCTGTTGATTGACTGGTCGGACATGGACCCTTACGATCATTACGTCCCGAGAAACCGCCCGGCGCATGATTGGAACCACGATCTCCCATTACCGCATCCTTGAAAAGCTGGGCGGCGGCGGCATGGGCGTGGTCTACAAGGCCGAAGACACCGACTTGGGCCGATTCGTCGCGCTCAAGTTCCTTCCCGAAGAGGTAGCTCGAGACGCGCAGGCATTGGAGCGCTTCCGCCGCGAGGCCCGCGCCGCATCGGCGCTGAATCATCCCAACATCTGCACGATTTACGAGATCGGCAAGGATGGCGATCGATCCTTCATCGCCATGGAGTTTCTTGAGGGCGTTACTCTCAGGCATCGCATCGCGGGAAAGCCAATCGCCATCATTGCACTGCTGACGCTGGCGATCGACATCGCCGATGGACTGGACGCCGCTCACGGCAAAGGCATCATCCACCGTGACATCAAGCCGGCGAACATCTTCGTAACCGAGCGCGGGCATGCCAAGATTCTCGATTTCGGCTTGGCGAAAGTCGCGCGCGTGCGGAGTTCGCCCGAGCGGATTGCGGCAGACAGCACGGTGCCGATGGTTGAGGAAGAACATCTAACCAGTCCCGGAGCGGCGCTCGGCACGGTCGCGTATATGTCTCCGGAGCAGGCCCGTGGCATGGACCTGGATGCGCGCGCCGATCTCTTCTCCTTCGGCGCAGTCCTGTACGAGATGGCAACCGGCATCCTGCCCTTTCGGGGAGAAAGCCAGGCGCTCATATTCAAATCCATTCTCGACGGAACACCTACCTCCGCGACGCGCCTGAACCCCGACCTGCCCGCCGATCTCGAACGCACCATCAACAAGGCACTCGAGAAAGATCGCAACCTGCGCTACCAGAGCGCAGCCGAGATGCGGGCCGACCTGCAACGCCTAGTGCGAGATAGCAGTGATTCGCAGCGAGCGCCAATCGCGCAGGCACCGAAGCCGAAATCGAAGAAAGCGTATTACTATGTCGCGGCCACGCTGCTTGCTCTGCTGGTCGCCGTTGGGGTGTTTCTCTTCCATCGCTCATCTCCGGCTCCTCTGCCTGCCAGCATAGAATGGGAGCAACTGACGTTCTTCACCGACTCGGCGGTGTACCCAGCCCTATCGTCCGACGGACGAATCCTCGCGTTTATCCGCGGAAGCAACTCATTCATGGGACCTGGAGATATTTATGTGAAGTTGCTGCCGGGGGGCGAGCCCGTCCAGCTTACTCATGACCCGACAACGACAAAAATGGCTCCATCCTTTTCTCCGGATAACTCGCGTATTGCTTACAGCCTCGTGGGTCCCTGGGATACGTGGACGGTGGATGTTCTCGGCGGCCAGCCTCACTTGTTGCTGCCCAACGCTTCTTCGCTGACCTGGATCGAAGGAGGCAAGTGGTTGCTCTTTTCCGAGATCAAACAAGGACTGCATATGGCGGTTGTAACCACGGATGAGGGCCGAGGGAACAGCCGCGATGTTTACGTTCCAAAGGGCGAACGCAGCATGGCCCATCATTCCTATCTTTCGCCGGATGGCCAGTGGGTACTGATTGTGGAGATGGGCAGTCAGGCTCAAATTCTGCCCTGCAGGATCGTTCCGTTCCAGGGCAAGAGCGACGTGAGAATTGTTGGCCCCCCCAACGGCGCATGTCTTGCGGGAGCATGGTCGCCAGATGGCAAGTGGATCTATCTCACTGCCAAAACGGACGACTTTCATATCTGGCGGCAACGTTTTCCTGATGGGAAGCCGGAACAGATTACCTTTGGCCCAACCTCTCAGGAAGGTATTGCGATGGCGTCTGACGGCAAGTCACTCATCACCTCCGTCGGCTCGCAGGATCACACGGTGTGGCTGCACGACAAGGACGGAGACCATCAGATCTCCTCTGAAGGCAATGCTTTCTCGCCAACGTTCTCCACGGATGGGCGCAGTCTCTACTTTCTCATGGCCAACGGCCAAAGCCGTGGCACGGAGCTGTGGGTCAAAGACTTAAACAACGGAAAAGTGGAGCAGGTCCTGCCGGGTTACCCCATGCAGGACTACTCCGTGTCGCGCGATGGAAAACAGGTGGCCTTCTCTATGAATGACCAGAGCGGCCATTCAAGCCTGTGGGTTGCCCCAACCAGCCGTCGCTCGCCTCCCGTACACATCTCGTCCGCAGCCGTCGAGGATTTGCCCTTCTTCCTGCCGGATGGCGACCTGGTCTTCCGCGCGATCGAAGGCGGCTCAAACTTTATTTATCGCATGAAGACTGATGGCACTGCCCGCCGCAAGATCACGCCGGATCGGATTCTGGATATCCATGCTGTGTCACCAGACGGTCGCTGGGTCGTTGCCGGGTCGCAAGATCCCGACCAAGTGAACACAGCTTCGATCAAGGCGTTCCCCGTTTACGGAGGACCGCCGGTGCCGTTATGCGCCGGCCATTGCTTCTTCCACTGGGAGATAATGGGAAGATCGGCATATCTCTCTTTTCCATTTACGGGTAGTTTCGAAGTGCCAGTGATGCATGACACAGGTCTTCCTAAGACCCTGCCAGGCGGATTCGCGCGTGGCGGGGACTTCACAAAGGCGAAAACAAATACCGCGATTCCCTGGCAGGTGGAGTCGGCGATAGACCCCGCTGTATACGCCTACACTCGTGAAAACACGCGGCGCAATCTTTACCGCATCCAGTTGCCCTAGCGACGCATCCATTGCCTTGATCTTCGCGCAAATCCTCACGTTCTGCTGCACCTCTCCGGCGAACTGGCCCCAATACCGGAACCTTTAATCCCCCAGAGCAAAAATGCGCCGGTCTTCTGAAGCTTCCTGGTAAAGAAAATTACTGCGTATTGCGTATCGGCTAAACCCAATGGACTGAGCCGGTAACAAAATCCGGGGCGGGGAGGGTATCCCCAACCGCTAGCGCCCCAGCGCCAATGATGGTTCCGCGGACAGGGTCGTGGGCGCGAGGTCATTCGCGAGGAATTTGGGCCACGCCGCCGCCGCGATCATTGCGGCGTTATCGGTCGAAAGAGCAAGCGACGGAAAGGCAATGGGAAGGCCGCGATCGGCGGCTTCCGCGGTGAAGCGGACGCGCAACTCGCGATTGGCCGCCACTCCACCTGAGACCAGGAGGCTGGCGGCCCCAAGGTGCTCGGCAGCGCGAAAGGTCTTGCGGCGCAGATCGTCGACGACGGCTCGCTGGAAGGACGCGATAAGGTCAAGGGTCTGAGGATCGCAAAGAGCGAGCGCGCCGGGGATCGTCGGGTTGCCCAGCAGCGCAGCGCGGCGGGCCTCGATGTTCGCTGCCATTTCGTGGATCTGCGTATAGCGCAGGACAGCCGTTTTGATGCCGCTGAACGAAAAGAGCGTACTGCTCGCGGGGTCGATCGCGTTGGGATCGCCTCGACGATGTGCCTTGGCCTTGATCTGCGAGAACGAGAAGGGCACGGCGGAAGGGTTGCCATGGGGCGCCAGGGCGTCGATCCATGGCCCCCCCGGGTAACCCAGACCGAGCAGCTTGGCGACCTTGTCGAAGGCCTCGCCGGCGGCGTCGTCGACGGTGCGTCCAACGTTGCGATAGGTCCAGCTTTCGCCGTAGCGGCGGGTAAGGTAGAGGTGGGTATGGCCTCCGGAGACGACCAGGGCCAGGGCCGGCAACGCGAGCGCGTCGAGATCCGAGTTAACAGCGAGTTGAGCCTGTTCGAGCAGGACGGCGTGGATGTGGCCTTCGAGGTGATTGACGGCGATCAGCGGTTTCCCGAGGGCATAGGCAAGCGATTTCGCGTAGCTGATGCCGACCAGCAACGCACCCGCCAGACCCGGGCCGACGGTGACAGCGATGGCGTCCAGGTCGCGGAAGGCGATGCCGGCCTCCGCCAGCGCAGCGCGGACCACGGGCACGATGTTGCGCAAATGCTCGCGGGAAGCCAACTCGGGGACGACTCCGCCATAAGGGGAGTGGATGGAAATCTGCGAAGCGACCACATTCGAAAGAGTCTCCGTACCCCGCCGCACAACGGCGGCCGCGGTTTCATCACAGGAGCTTTCGATGCCCAGAATCAGACCACTCTGGTTTGGAGTCACACTTCTATAGTAGTGAATGAGGACTGATGAAAGAACGCGCGGCACAAATCGCGGCGGAAACCATTGTGGACCGGTTGCGTGCTGAGGGCTATGACGCCTATTTTGCCGGTGGTTGCGTGCGCGATCTGCTGCTCGGGCGCAAGCCGGATGACTTCGACATAGCTACCAGCGCTCTTCCGGAGACAGTGCTCGCGATGTTCCCACGGACGTTTGCCGTAGGAGCGCACTTCGGAGTAATCCTAGTGGCCGACAAGATTGACGGTGAGGAAATCGTGACCGAGGTCGCTACCTTTCGCAGCGATGGCGCATACGCGGATGGCCGCAGGCCGCAGTCGGTCCGGTTCTCCGAAAGCGCCGAGGAAGACGTCGTGCGCCGCGACTTCACCATCAACGGCATGCTGCTCGACCCGCAACTGTTGCGGGAATCGGGTGATCTTGGTAAAGCTGTGCTGGATTATGTCGGGGGGCGCGCCGATCTCCGGGACCGGCTGGTCCGAGCCATTGGAGACGCGGACCGGCGCTTCGACGAAGACAAGCTGCGCATGCTGCGGGCCGTGCGTTTTGCCGCCCGCATTGATTTTGAGATCGAACTTGGAACCGCAGCCGCGATCCAGAAATCAGCCGCGCATATTGCCAATGTGAGTCATGAGCGCGTGCGCGATGAGCTGACTCGCATGTTGACCGACGGCCGCGCACGGCGCGCATTCGAGCTGCTGGACCGCACCGGGCTGCTGAGGACGGTTCTACCTGAGATCGCTCGCATGCAGGGCGTCGAGCAGCCGCCCGAGTATCATCCGGAAGGTGACGTCTGGGTGCACACCCTCATGCTGCTCGAGCAATTGCCCGCCGGGGTGTCGCCCACCTTGGCCTGGGGAGCCCTGCTGCACGACGTGGGCAAGCCGGCGACATTTCAGCGTGGACCGGGGCGCATCCGTTTCAATGGGCATGTGGAAGTGGGGGTGCGGATCGCCCAGGACATTGCCCGCAGGCTGCGCTTCTCAAACGAAGAGACTGCGCAGATTGTCGCGCTGGTTGAGAATCACATGCGCTTCGGCGACGTGGAGAAGATGAAAGCGTCGACCTTGAAGCGGTTCTTCCGGCTGCAGGCTTTTCCTGAACATCTCGCGCTGCACCGCATGGACTGCATGGCCAGCCACGGTGGCCTGGAGCTGTACGAGTACGCGAAGCAGCGGTTTGAGGCGACTCCTCTGGAAGAGGTCCGGCCGAAGCTGCTGGTTACCGGTCGGGACTTAATCGAAGTCGGCCTCCAACCCGGTCCGCGATTCAAGGAACTCCTGGCGCAGGCTGAGGATGCACAACTCGAAGGGCGGATCAGCAGCAAAGAAGAAGGCCTGGCGCTGATTCGCTCACTCTCAGACGCGGCGCCAATTCCCTGACGCCTCACTGCTGCATCAGCTGAGGTGTTCCCCCACGAGGAGCCGGATATTGGGGAGGGGCGCTGCCGCCTTGCTGCGGACTGTTCGGCGGTGGAGCGCTCGGCGCAGTCGGCTTGGGCCGATCGATGAGTTTGAATCCGTCGTGGACGACGAAGAAATTCTGCTGCGGCAAGTCAGCTTCGAGGACCTGGCCGTTTGAGTTGTAGTAAACATCCACGCTCACAGAGTTCTCCGCATTCACCGAGATCGTGGCGTGCTGCACGTCCATTTGGGATCCGTTCAACTGCCCGCGAACGCTGGAGCCCCGGATAATCGTCGACGGCACGAGGATCCCGTTTTCCTTGGGGATGAGAATCCAGGAGGTGGGCGGATTCTCCATCGCCATCCGCGTCAGCAGGACATACGCGGCAGGGTCAAGGTCGGGCAATAAAACCAGATGTTGGTGGCGATCGACAGTATTCTGCGTCTGCTTGCCGTTGGCGGAGATATTGATCTGGAACTGACGGCCCGTTGAGTCGGCGTCGACGGCAAAGGTGACTGCGTTGCCGTTGACGGTGCCGCTTAGCTGGTCGCTCACCAGATTCAGATTGCCATCCAGGTGCTGGCTATTCGAGAAGCTGTAGCTAAACTTGGTCAGATTCAGCTTGCCATGAGAGGTGAGGGTGAATCCGTTCGGTGTCAGCTGAATGGTGTAGTCGCTGGCGCCGACAGCCTTGTCCCCCTGGTAGACGGTGTAGTGGCCGGACCCGGCGGCCAGCGGGGTCTGGGCGCGGGCGACGGCGGGAAGTAATAAGGACAACAGCAAAGCAGACAGGCGAAAAGCGGCAAGACGCATCTCTTTAGGTCCCTCTAGCTATTCAAACGCGAATTTGTCGAAGAAGATGCGGTGGTGCAAGGGTGTAGCGCGCAGGTACTGGGTGTAGAAACCGAGAGAATGACCTGCGCCGCTTCCGCGCTTTCTACACCCTGCTCCCTTATCACCCTGTCGCCTATTTCTGGGCCTGCTCGAAGCGCTTGTTAATTTCTTCCCAGTTGACGGTGTTCCACCAGGCGGCGAGGTAGTCAGGGCGCCGGTTCTGGTATTTCAAGTAATAGGCATGCTCCCAAACATCGTTGCCCAGGATGGCATATTTGCCCTGGAGCAGGGGGTTGTCCTGGTTGGGAGTCGTGGTGATCGCCAGCTTGCCGCCATCCCAAAGGAGCCAGCCCCATCCGGAGCCGAATTGCTTCGCGGTTGTTTCATTGAATTGCTTTTTGAAAGCTTCGAAGTCGCCGAAGTCCTTGCGAATCTGCTCGGCGATCCTCCCGACGGGTTCGCCGCCGCCGCCGGGCTTCATGATGGTCCAGAACATGGTGTGGTTCACATGGCCGCCCCCGTTGTTGCGCACCACCGTGCGGATGTCCTCCGGAACGCTGTTGATATTACGGAGGAGGTCCTCGGCCGTATGTTTCCCAAGTTCGGGGTGCTTCTCGATGGCGCCGTTGAGGTTGTTGACGTAGGTCTGGTGATGTTTGTCGTGATGCAGCGTCATGGTTACTGCGTCGATGTATGGCTCGAGCGCGGCATAGTCGTAGGGAAGAGGTGCGAGTTCGTAGGCCAAAGCGGTTCTCCTTCACTCTTGGATGCTTGTCCGAAGTCCTCAAGCGAGCCCAGCGAGGACTCGACAGGCGCGTCCTCGATCATACTGGATGCGGGAGAGTGGCGGAGGGGTGTAACGGGTGTTGAAGATGATGCGAATGGGGTGGGGCCTAACCAAAGTTGCCGAAGTCAAGCCCCGTTCACCGTCAGTTGGCGGTAACCGCGGGCGGTGGTGGGACCAGAGCGTTCATAGTCGCGTCGTCCAGATTTCCGGTCTGCGGCAGTCCGACGCTTGCTTGGAAGTTGAGGATGGCGTTCAGCGTATGCTGTCCGGCCATACCATCGATGCCACTCGGCGAAAAGCCTCTCAGAGTGAGATAAAGCTGCGCTGCCCGGATTTTAAGATCGGGTAAGGGACCCGAGCTGAATCTCTGGTAGGCGGCGCTCAATTGGGTGTCGTAGTGATTTGCGGCATAGTCGGGTCCGTTGTATCCCCTTGCGAATGAGGCCCAGTCGTGTGACCGCAAAGGGGCGGCGAGCCGGGTTGATTCCAGGTAGGCGCGGAAGGCGTCCAGTTGCGCACCTTCCGACTCGATCATGGCGGCGACCAATGTTTCGACGTCAGAATATCCGGCGAGGCTGAAATATTGACCCATCACTTGGCCGATTCCCCAGGAGGTGCTCTGGAGCGCGGCGTCGGGATTCAGCGCCATTGCCTGGTTGAGACGCGTGTACTGGTAAGCGCCGGGAGCCCCATAACCACCTTGTATGGGGTTGCAGATATTGGGGTGAGTGCTCTTGAAGGCTCCCCTCGTGAGCCTGTAAAAGATGTGACGCTCGAAGAGGATGGTGGGACGGCGATCTGGCAGAAATCCGCACTGCCCCGTCTCAACCTGCAGGACGGCCCAAATGTTTTGAGGCTGCACATCAAGCGCGGCCATTACGCTGTTCATTCCAGAAGAATCGAGTGCCAGCGTCTGTCCTATGAAGTTCATCGTTACCTCACTACAAGAAATCAAAGCGTGGAAATTGTCACAGAATTAATAGAGAAAAGGCCGGAACAGGGGAGACTGCATTGCCCTCTCAGGATTGGCAAAGAGCGTGGCGTGCCAGCCTTCCACTTAGCACCGTGGAAGAAGCGAATGGCAAGTCTCCTTGAGATCATCCCTGCGAAACAAATAGAAAAGGCCCAACTGCGATGGCAGCTGGGCCTTTCCCTGTTTCTATTATAGGTGGATGCAATGAAATAGTCCGCCAACTATTTCAAGGCATTCGCCCTGTGGAATCAGCTGTTTCTATCAAATATCGTCACGGGGCTCTTGACAGCGCGTGATTGAACCCTGCGGTGGGATTTGGAGAATTGGCAGTGTGCCGTTCGATGGATTGTGGTACTAATTTCGCCCCTTCTCCCCGGGTATTGTTCGGTGAGTGATGCGGAGGCGGGCTCTGGTGGGAACTAACCCGTAGAGGAATAGCTTACTGGAGGCATATCGATCCGCCGGCCGGGAAGTTGGGTGCAATCCGCTCCCCACTTGCTTCGATCGCCTTTCCACGGGATCTCTGGAAAATGGCGGGATCGACCCGCGGGGCCTGTGAGGACGGTTGAATCTCTATTTTTGATATGGTTCTATTCTGTTCTTCGCGCGGGAGGAACGGCAGCCGGATATGGGACGCATCGAGAAAACGGTGTTCATCAGCTATCGGCGCACGAATGCTCCCTGGGCCCTAGCCATTTCCAAGGATCTGACCCATAGCGGCTACGATGTCTTTTTCGATTACACCGGAATCAAGAGCGGTGACTTCGAAAGCGCAATCCTAGGGAATATAGAGGCGCGCGCGCATTTTATCGTTCTGCTCACGCCGTCGGCGCTCAAACGCTGCAGCGAGCCGGGAGACTGGCTGCGCCGGGAGATTGAGACGGCGCTTGAGCTAAAGCGCAACATCGTGCCGCTCATGCTGGAAGGGTTCAGCTTCAAAACGAAAAGCATTTCGCGGCAACTCACAGGACCCTTAGCGGTGCTCAAGGGCTATCAGGCGCTCTCGGTGCCGGTTGAGTTCTTCGATGCGGCTATGACGCGCCTGCGCGAGGACTACCTGGCTGTGGCATTGGACGCGGTAAAGCATCCGGCTACCGTGGTCGCTCGGGAAGCGGCGAGAGTGGAACAGGCGGCGGTGAATGCCGCGCCTGTTGTAACGAAGCAAGAATTGACGGCGCAGGAGTGGTTTGAGCGGGCCTTTAACGCGACCGATCTTGACGAACAGGTGCGCCATTACAGCGAGGCGATCCAACTGGAGCCTGGTTTAGCCGAGGCTTTTTACAATCGTGGCATTGCCCGCGACGAGAAGGGCGACCTCGACCGCGCAGTTGAGGACTATAGTCAGGCCATCCGTCTCCGACCCGATTTTGCGGATGCTTTCTACAACCGGGGCGAAGCCCGAGAAGCGAAGGGCGACTGGGGAGGTGCATTAGACGACTACTCCGCCGCGATTCGCCTGAATCCGAGTGACGCTATGGCCTGCAACAATCGGGGACTTATTCGCTATCAGATAGGCGAAGTGGAGGCCGCAATCGCGGATTACAGCCGAAGCATCGACCTTCGGCCAGACTACGGCGACGCATTCATGAACCGCGGCCTCGCGCTATACAGTAAGGGTGATCTAGACGGTGCTATCAATGACTGCGCTGAGGCCATCCGTCTACAGCCAAACGAATCCGGCGGCTTCCACAATCGGGGCTTGGCACGTCATGCTAAAGGGGACCTAGACGGGGCTATCAATGATTATACGAAGGCGATCCGTCTTAAGCCTGAGTCTGCCTTCTCCTACTACAACCGCGCCGAGATATGGAAAACGAAGAATCAACCCGCCGCTGCCATTGCAGATTTTCAGCAATACCTCAAGGTGGGGGGCGGAATGCAATACAGCAATGCGGCAGTAGTGGAAAAGATGATTCGCGATCTTCAGAAGAAGTTATGAGCGCCGGCTCCCCGAGCTAGAGGCGGCAACTGTCCCGTTGTCGAAGCGAGTTTCAGGGATGCCGGGAACGGATCTCTCTACGGCGAAGATCCGGCCGGAATCTGGATATTTGGTCTGCTGTTCCGGCGTTAAATTCATGGCCGCCGTTGTGATGAAGAGCGTCTTCAGGTCGTCTCCGCCGAAGGCGGCGCTTGATGTCTGGAGGGCGGTCGGGACTTCTATCGACTCGACGCGAACGCCTCGGCCGTTGTCGTCGCGGTAGACGTCGATGCGCGAGCCGCCCCATTTGGCGACGTAGAGAAGACCCTCGGCGTCGATGGTCATGCCGTCGGGAATGCCTCCCGTGTCAGGCAGATCGACAAATACCTGGCGGTTGGTTGCAGCGCCGGTGTTGAGGTCGTAATCGAAGCGCCAGATCTTGTCGGTGCTGTCGTTGTAATACATCTTTGTGTTGTCGGGACTCCAGGCAATGCCGTTGGACACGTTCACGGGGTAGACGACTTCGGTGAGCCGCGGCCCGGAGTCGAATCGGCCGAGTGAGCCAGTCCAGGGCGGTTTTTCGCTTTTGTTTTTGGTGCCCGCCCACAGACGGCCGACTCGATCGCATTTCCCATCGTTCGCGATGTTGTCGGGATTATCGCGGCATGGCCCTGCCAGCAGCTCTTGGTGTGCGGAAACGAATTCGAGACGGTATATGCCTCCGTTGCCGAGCCCTGCGATCACCCGTCCCTCGCGATCGAGGACGGCGAAGCCGACGGGCTCGCCCGTGGAGATGACATCGTGCGCCTGCGTCGCGAAATCATGGCGATGGACTTCACCGGCTACGATGTCTACGTAGTGCAGTTTCCCGCCGTCCCACAGAGGGCCTTCGCCGAGGGTGGTTCTGGGCAGCTGTTCCACAACACGAACACTCATGAGATTCCTTCGTCTTCTAGAGACGTGCTGAGCATACCGTATCTTTGGGTGACGAGGGATTTTTGCCGATGGCGGTCGAGAAGTTTCACGGGGGAGTCTCCCGGTTTCAGAAGGACGTTTATCCGAAGCATCGCGACCTCTTTGAGAGGCTGGCGCTGGGGCAGCGTCCGGATGCGCTGTTCATTACGTGCGCCGACTCGCGCATCGATCCCAACCTGCTGACGCAGAGCAAGCCGGGCGAGCTGTTCATCTGCCGGGTGATCGGGAACATTGTGCCGCCCTATCCGGGTGCGATTGGCGGCGTTTCTGCCACGATCGAATACGCGGCGGCGGTTCTGCGCGTGCCGGAGATCATCGTCTGCGGGCATACGGACTGCGGCGTGATGAAGGTCGCACTGCATCCTGAGGCGGTGCGGAAATATCAGAGCATCGCGGCATGGCTGCGCTATGTCCGTGTGGATGGGCGGGACCCGCATCCGACTCCGGAGTCTCTGCTGGCGCTGGCCGAGCGCAATGTGGTGGCGCAATTGGAGAATCTGCGGACGCACCCGTCGGTAGCTGCACGGCTGAAGGAGGAGAGCCTGGAGCTACATGGCTGGGTGTATCACATCGGGTCGGGCGTGGTGACTGCGTATCACGAGGCGAGCGGGAAGTTTTCGGCCCTGGAGGCAATGTGATCTTGCCGGCGAGCTGATCGCGGTAAGGGAATTCCGGCGCTTTGAGGAATTTCGCGTACACTGATTTCTCTCAGCCGTTTTTCACGGGCACGGCCAGAAATCCATTGCGGGAGCGGGCCCAGGAATGTCGCGGATTGTCCGTTGTTCTTTGATACAGGCCACGAATGTCGAGGGCGCAGACAGCTCGCTTGATGCGATCAAGCAGGCGATGGTCGAGAAGCATGTCGCGATGATTCGTCAGGCCGCCGCTGCCGGCGCGCAGATTGTGTGCCTGCAGGAGATTTTCTACGGGCCGTATTTTTGCGCGGAGCAAACGACCCGGTGGTACGACTTCACGGAGCCGGTTCCGGTCGGCCCGACGATCAAGCTAATGCAGGCGCTGGCGAAGGAACTGAAGCTCGCGCTGGTGGTTCCGGTGTATGAGATCGAGGCGGATGGCTTTTACTACAACACGGCGGCGGTGATCGATCGCGAGGGGAAGTATCTCGGGAAGTATCGCAAGACGCATATTCCACATGTGGCGCCAGGATTCTGGGAGAAGTTCTATTTTCGTCCGGGGAATCTGGGGTATCCGGTGTTTGATCTCGGATTCTGCAAAATCGGCGTCTATATCTGTTATGACCGGCATTTTCCCGAGGGCGCTCGGGCCCTGGGACTGAACGGCGCGGAGATCGTGTTCAATCCTTCGGCGACGGTGGCGGGTTTAAGCGAGTACCTCTGGAAACTGGAGCAGCCAGCGCACGCAGCGGCAAACGGATACTTTGTGGGCGCGGTCAATCGCGTGGGGACGGAGGCGCCGTGGAATATCGGTGAATTCTATGGGCAGAGCTATTTCTGCGATCCGCGAGGACAGATCTTTGCGCAGGCGTCGAGAGATAAGGATGAGGTGCTCACGGCGGATCTGGACTTGGAAAAAATAGCCGAGGTGCGCAAGACGTGGCAGTTCTTCCGGGACCGGCGCCCGGATCAGTATGGAGATCTCGTGAAGCCGTAGTAGTCAAACGCAGGGGCCTTATGCGCGAACAGCATCCTATCATCGCGGAGCGGTTTCGGGATCTGCATCCGCCGTTTGCGCCGCAGGCGGCGGTGGTTGAGGCGAACAGATGTCTGAACTGCTTTGACGCGCCTTGCACGGCGGCGTGTCCGACGCACATCGATGTGCCAAAGTTCATCAAGAAGATTGCCAGCGGAAATCTGAACGGATCGGCGCGGACGATTCTGGATGCAAATGTGCTGGGGGCGAGCTGTTCGCGCGTGTGTCCAGTGGATGTGCTATGCGAAGGCGCGTGCGTAATGAACCATCACAACGAGCAGCCGATTGAGATCGGGCGGCTGCAGCGGTTCGCGATGGATGCGTTTCATGCGCGTGGCGGCAAGCTGACGAAGAAATTTGAGGGAAGACGCGAAGGCAAGGTCGCGTGCATCGGCGCGGGTCCGGCATCGCTGGCGTGCGCGGCAGAGCTGGCGCAGCAGGGATTCGCGGTGACGGTGTTTGAGCGGCGTCCCCTGCCGGGAGGGCTGAATACTTACGGCGTGGCTGAGTACAAGCTGCCGGCGTGGTCGAGCTTGCGCGAGATTGAGCTGATCGAAGAGCTGGGCGTCGAGTTCCGGTTTGGCGTGGAGATTGATGCGGAGAAGCTTGCAGAAATCGAGCGGGATTTTGATTTTGTTTTTATCGGCGTGGGCTTGGGTGCGGGACATGGGCTGAAGGTTCCGGGCGGCGACCACTCGGGGGTGGTGGATGCACTGGGGTTTATTGCGGCTTACAAGACGGCGAAGATTACGCATACGGCGGGGAAGGTGGCGGTTATCGGCGCGGGCAATACTGCGATCGATGCGGCAAATGCTGCGCTGCGGCTGGGCGCGGAGGAGGTATCGATTGTGTACCGCCGCAAGCGGGAGAGCATGTCGGCGTTTGAGTTCGAATACGAGCATGCGAAGCAGGAGGGCGCGCGTTTTCTGTGGCAGACTATGCCGGTGCGAGTGAGCGCGGATGGAGGAATGCTCGAGTTTCTGGATTGCACGCGCGTGGACGATGCGCTGCGGCCAGTTGCGGGGTCGGAGTTTTCGCTGGCGTGCGATCTGATTATCACGGCGGTCGGACAGTCTCCATTGGTGGAATTGCTGGAGAGTCTGAAGGGTGTCGCACTGGACAAGGGGCGTGTGGTCGTCGAGCCCAGGACGGGACAGACGACGAATCCAAAATATTTCGCGGGCGGCGATTGCGTGAACGGCGGCCGCGAGGTGGTGGACGCGGTTGCCGATGGCAAACGCGCGGCGATTGCGATGGTGCATGAGCTGGAGGCGGCTTATGTCTGAGGGAGTTTCTGATCGTGGGCCCAATCTTGCCGTGAACTTCGCCGGGATCGCGTCGCCGAATCCCTTCTGGCTGGCATCGGCTCCTCCGACGAACTGCGGCGAGCAGGTAATGCGCGCGTTCGATGCTGGCTGGGGCGGCGCAGTGTGGAAGACGATTGGCGAGCAGGTGACGAATACGGCCTCGCGGTACTCGTCGATCGACTGGGAAGGCCGTCGCATGATGGGCTTCAACAACATTGAGCTGATCAGCGACCGGCCGCTCGAAGTGAATCTGCGGGAGATCACAGAGGTGAAGAAGCGCTATCCCAAAAACGCTGTGATCGCGTCGCTGATGGTGGAGTCGAAGCGCGAAGCGTGGCACAGGATAGTGCAGCAGGCGGAAGACGCGGGTTCCGATGGGCTGGAGCTGAACTTTGGCTGTCCGCACGGAATGAGCGAGCGCGGAATGGGCTCGGCAGTCGGTCAGGTTCCGGAGTACGCGGAGATGATCACCGCCTGGGTGAAGGAGAAAGCGCGCACACCGGTGATTGTGAAGCTGACGCCGAATATTTCGGATATTCGTGTGATTGCGCGGGCGGCGAAGAGGGCCGGCGCGGATGCGGTGTCGGCCATCAATACCATTAATTCCATCACGGGCATCGATCTCGATACGCTGACGCCGAGGCCGAATGTCGACGGTAAGTCGTCACACGGCGGCTATTGCGGACCGGCGGTGAAGCCCATCGCGCTGAACATGGTGCAGCAGGTGGCGGGCGATGCGGAAGGTGCATTGCCGATCTCGGGTATTGGCGGAATTGCGACGTGGCGAGATGCGGCGGAGTTCTTTCTGTTGGGCTGCGGCACCGTCCAGGTGTGCACGGCGGCGATGCACTACGGGTATCGCATTGTCGAAGACATGATCGAGGGCCTGGAAGGATGGATGAGCGAGAAAGGCTTCGCGAGCATTGAAGACTTTCGCGGACGGAGCTTGCCGCGCGTGACGGAGTGGAAGCACCTAAACCTGAATTACAAAATCGTCGCGCGGATCGACGAAGCGAAGTGCATCGGGTGTGACCTGTGCTACATCGCGTGTTGGGATGGCGCACATCAATGTATCCATCGCGACAGAATATCTGGGCCGGTGGACGGGCCTGTGGAATTGCATCCGCCGCCTCCAGCGCTGGAGGCGGCGACGCGCGCGACGATTGCGGTGACTCCGATTCCGAAGCTGGACGCTGTTTCGCGGAACGGGTCGAAGAATGTAACTCCAATTGAGCGGATTCCGCGCGTCGATGAGACGGAGTGCGTTGGCTGCAATTTGTGCTCCCTCGTGTGTCCCGTAGAGGAGTGCATCACGATGGTCGAGGTTCCGACCGGGCTTGCGCCGGAGACGTGGGAAGAGCGGACGCGCGGAGGAGTAGTTCGTGGTTGATCGGTACACCAAACAAGCGAGGAAGTACAAACCAGATAAAACGCCAATTCTTTTTATTGCCGAAGCGCCGCCTAATTCAATAGATCGCTACTTTTATTTTGAAGATGTGCGGACAAGGGATTGGCTCTGGATTGCGTTGATGAGGGCGCTATTCCCGTTTGAGTGGACACAGCCGAAAGAACAACGCGGACGCAAGAGATCATGGTTGGAGAAGTTTCGGGATTCTGGCTTTTATCTCATCGATGCCGTGAAAAGTCCCATAACCGGTACGCGAAGACAGCGAGTTACCAAAATTAGGGAAAACGCGGACACTTTGATCGCTGAAATTAGAACAATTGATCCGGAATGCATAATTCTAATTAAGGCAACTGTCCATGAAGCTATCTGCGAAAAATTCAAGGTGGCAGGTCTTCCCATCGCTAATAAGGCACCTCTACAATTCCCCTCAAGCGGGCAGCAAGGAAAGTTTCATGAGAGATTCTTACAGCTTGATTGTGTGAAGAAGTTCATTGCAGAGTCTAAGAGACGCAAATAATGGGCATCTTGATTCAGGACGGGGTGGTAGTCAACGCGGACCGGACGATGTCCGCCGATGTGCTGATTGAAGGCGGCACGATTCGCGAGGTGCGCGCGGGGATTGATCCGCAGGGTCATACGGTTGTGGACGCAGCCGGACTGCTTGTCCTGCCGGGCGGGATTGACGCGCATACGCATCTCGACATGCCGTTTGGTGGGACGACGTCGGCGGATGATTTTGAGACGGGCACGAGGGCGGCGGCGATTGGCGGGACAACGACGATTGTGGACTTTGCCATCCAGGCGAAGGGCACGAAGATGCGCGACGCGCTCGATGCGTGGTGGGAGAAGGCTGAGGGCAAGGCGTGCGTCGATTACGGGCTGCACATGATTGTGACGGACCTTGGCACGTCGGGCCTGGAAGACATGGACGACATGGTCAGCGAGGGCGTGGCCAGCTTCAAGCTGTTCATGGCGTATCCCGGCGTGCTGATGGTGGATAACGCGACCATCTTCAAGGCAATGCAGCAGACAGCGAAGAATGGCGCCCTGATCTGCATGCATGCCGAGAATGGCAGCGTGATCGACGTGATCGTGCAGAAGGCGCTGGCAGAGGGCAAGAGGGCTCCGATTCATCACGCACTCACGCGTCCGACGATTGCCGAAGCGGAGGCGGTGCATCGCGCGATTGTGATGGCGTCGTTGGCCGGTGTGCCAGTGTACATCGTGCATCTGTCGAGCGAGGATGCCCTCAATCAGGTCCGCGAGGCGCGCGACCGCGGCCTGCCGGCGTTTGCCGAGACGTGTCCGCAGTATCTGCTGCTGTCGATTGAAGACCACATGAAGGGCGAGAGCTTTGAGGACGCGAAGTATGTGTTCACTCCGCCGCTGCGGGAGAAGAAAAATCAGCCGAAGCTTTGGGATGGGTTGAAGCACGATCATCTGCAGGTGGTGTCGACGGATCACTGCCCGTTCTGCTTTGAGGATCAGAAGGCGCTGGGCAAGGACGATTTCACGAAGATTCCAAATGGCGGTCCGGGGATTGAGCACCGAATGCAGCTGATTCATCATCACGGCGTGAATGCGGGCAAGCTGTCTCTGAATCGATTTGTGGAGATTACGTCGACGGCTCCGGCGCGGATCTTCGGGATGTATCCGAGGAAGGGCGCGATTGCCGCGGGAAGTGACGCAGATATTGTACTGTGGGACCCGAATGCGGAGTACACGATCAGCGCGGCGACACACAACATGCGCGTGGATTACTCGATGTTTGAAGGCTTCAAGGTGCGGGGCAATGCGCGCCAGGTGTACTCGCGCGGCGAGCTGATCGTCGAGAACGGGAAGTATCTCGGCAAGGCCGGGCGCGGGAATTATCTGCGGCGCGCGGCGCGCGGAGGCGCATGGCAATAACTGAGACGGCGGCGGCGCAGAGGTCGGGTTTATACAACGCGGATCTCGCGCCGACGACCGCTGCGCAGCGCACGTGGGGCACGTACAACTACATCTCGCTATGGTTCGCGATGTCGATGGAGGTGAGTACCTACATGCTCGCCTCGGGGCTGATCGCGGGCGGGATGAACTGGAAGCAGGCGATCGGTACGATTCTGCTGGGCAATCTGATTGTACTGATTCCGCTGCTGCTGAATGCGCATGCGGGGGCGAAGTACGGGATTCCGTTTCCGGTGTTTGTGAGAGCGCCATTCGGCGTGCGGGGTGCGAATGTGCCGGCGATTCTGCGGGCGATTGTGGCGTGCGGATGGTTCGGGATCCAGTCGTGGATCGGCGGCCAGGCGATTCACGCGATGCTGATCGTGTTGTGGCCGGGAGTGGCTGAGGCTCCATGGTCAGTGTGGGCATGCTTTCTGGGATTCTGGGCGCTGAATATGGCAGTGGTGTGGAGGGGTGTCGAGAGCATCCGGCACTTCCAGGGATTTTCGGCGCCGTTCATGCTAGTGATGGCGCTGGCGCTGCTGGTGTTTGCGCTGGTAAGGGCGGGTGGGTTTGGGCCGATGCTGTCGGAGCCGAGCCGGTTTCATTCGACCGGTGCGTTTCTCCGCTTCTTCTTTCCGTCGCTGACGGCCATGGTGGGCTACTGGGCGACGCTGGCATTGAATATTCCGGACTTCACGCGCTACTCGAAGTCGCAGAACTCGCAGGTGGTGGGGCAGGCGTTTGGGTTGCCAGTGGCGATGACGCTGTATTCGTTTATCGGCGTGGCGGTGACGTCGGCTTCGGCGGTGATCTTTGGGGAGCCGATCTGGAGCCCGATCGAGTTGATGGGGCGTTTTCACCAGCCATTCGTGGCGCTGCTGGCGATGGTGGGACTGCTGGTGGCGACGCTGAACGTGAATGTCGCAGCGAATGTGGTGTCACCGTCGAACGATATTTCGAACCTGAATCCGCGGCTGATTTCGTTTCGTACCGGCGGGCTGATTACGGGCTTTCTTGGCCTGGCGATGATGCCGTGGAAGCTGATGGCGAGCTTCCACAATTACATTTTCGAGTGGCTGATCGGATATTCGGCGCTGCTCGGCCCGGTGGCGGCGATCATGATCACGGACTACTTTCTGATTCGGGAAACGCGGCTCGATGTGGAGTCGCTCTACCGGCGCGGCGGCATTTATGAATACAGGAACGGGATCAATCCGCGGGCGATGATCGCACTGGCAGCGGGTGTAATTTGCGCAATGACGGGACGATTCGTGCCGGCGGTGCATCTGCTCTTCGACTACGCGTGGTTTACGGGGTTCTTTGTTTCGGGCGCCGTGTATTTGGGGCTGATGAGGGGTGTGAGGCAAGTGACTGAGGATAAGGTCCTGGCTGCTGAAGAGGCCTGACACCGCTTTACATGGCTGGAGCCGTAGGCGTATCGTCAGAAGTTGGATCAGGTGGCATTCCCTGCATGGGAAGCTGCACTGGAGACAATATGAGTATTACGAATTTCCGCAGCGCCGACGCTCAGTCGGGCGCGCAGGCAATCACGCCAAAAGTGACTTTCCAGACATTACAAGAGAAGAAGCAGGCGGGAAGGCCGATCACGGCCCTGACAGCCTATGACTATTCCACGGCGCGGCTGGTGGATGAGGCGGGCGTGGACATGCTCCTCGTCGGCGATTCGCTGGCCATGGTGGTGATGGGCTACGACAGCACGCTGCCTGTGACCATGGACGAGATGCTGCATCATACGCGCGCGGTGCGGCGGGCGGTGAAACACGGCATTGTGGTGGCCGACATGCCCTATGGGTCGTATCACGTGAGCGTGGCCGAGGGGGTAGCCAATGCGGCGCGTTTCATCAAAGAAGCGGGCGCGGAGGCGGTGAAGGTCGAGGGCGGCGCAGTGCGGTGCGAGCTGGTCGAGCGGCTCACGGACGCGGAGATTCCGGTCGTCTGTCATCTCGGGCTGACGCCGCAGGCGGTGCATCGCATGGGCGGGTACAAGGTGCAGGGCAAGACGCTGGCGGCGGCCGAGGAGCTGGCGCGAGATGCGCGGATGCTCGAAGCAGCGGGCGCTGTGGCGATTGTGCTTGAGGGAATGCCGCGCGAGGTAGCCGCGATCATCACATCACAGCTACATATTCCGACGATCGGTATTGGCGCGGGGCCGGATTGCGATGGGCAGATCCTGGTTTTTCATGACCTGGTGAATCTGAGCTTCTCTCGGCCGGCGAAGTTCGTGCGCCAGTACGGGGATGCAGCAGCGCTGTTCCGAACGGCGATTGAAGGCTATATTCACGACGTCGAGGAACGGTCGTTTCCGGATGAGTCGGAAAGCTATCACTTGTCTAAAGAAGTGACGGACGTGCTGAAAACTCAAGACACCGAGGCGCTGAAGGCACCGGTGGCCGCGTCGAAGACGCACCTGATTCGCAAAGCCTGATGCGAATTGTCTCCACCATTGCTGAAGCGCGGGGGGCAGTGCGTGCATTGCGGACGAACGGCCGCAGTATCGGCCTTGTTCCCACCATGGGCGCGCTGCATGCGGGCCATGTGTCGCTGGTTCGCGCGGCGCGAGAGCAATGCGATGCGGTTGTTGTATCGATCTTTGTGAATCCTACGCAATTTGGGCCGAATGAGGACTTCGCGAAGTATCCGCGGACGTGGGATGCTGATTGCGCGCTGCTTGAGAGTGAGGGCGTCGACCTGATCCTTGCGCCAATTGCTACGGAGATGTATCCAGCAGGCGCGAGCACGTTTGTTGAAGTGGAAGGCGTGAGCGATCGGCTGGATGGCGCGTCGCGGCCTGGGCATTTCCGCGGCGTGTCGACGGTGGTCGCGAAGCTCTTTCATATCGTGAGTCCGGACAAGGCTTTTTTCGGGCAGAAAGATGCAGCGCAGGTGGCGGTGCTGCGCAAGATGGTCCGCGACCTGAATTTCGATCTGGAGCTGGTGGTGTGTCCCACGGTGCGGGAGGCGGATGGGCTGGCGCTCAGCTCGCGCAACCGGTATCTGTCAGTTGAGGAGCGCAGGCAGGCGCTGGTGTTGAGCCGGGCGCTGCAACGCGTGGAGGAACGGGTTGCGCAGGGAGTTCTCGATGCCGCGACTCTGATCGACGATGCACTGGCTGTTCTCGCCAGTGAGCCCGGTATCCGTCTGGATTATTTCAAGGTGGTCGATCCCGACACGCTGGAAGACGTAGCCGATGTTCGCAATAGTGCGCTGGCGGCGATTGCTGTGTTTGTGGGCCCGACGCGGCTGATCGACAACGCTGTGATTGCGCCGCCACGCTGATTTGCTTACTGCGGCTTCTTGTCAGGCGTTGGCGCCCCTGGATGATCGTGATCGGCGTGCTCTCCCATGCCTGCGACCGGGGAGAAGGGCATCGGCATGGAATTGCCACGGTGGCAGGTGCCGCAGGTCACGGTCTTGTCGGCGGGCGTCGCATCGGGATCTTTCACCTGCGAGAGGTATTTGGAATTGATCTCCTTCGTCATAACGATCATGGTGCGGGCGATGCCTTTGTCGGGATTGGCGTCCGAGGCAAAATTTGGCTTGTTCGTCTGTGGGTCGCGGGTGTGGCAGAACTGGCACTCCACGCCCAGAGCTTTGGTGAAGCCTCGCATGGTCGCCGTCAGGTCGGCGACGGGAATGTTTTTGGGAAGCACTTGCAGATTGGTGGGCTTCGGCATGGGCTGGCGCTGAGCGGACTGCCCGGGTTTTGGCGCGGGCTGCTGTGCGGGGGCCATGTCCTGACGGGCGGATGCGGTGCTGAAAAGGGCTATCGAGACGAAAAGAAGAGCTGCGACAGCGAGCTTGCGCGGCATGAATTCGATCCTCGGGCTTCAGGGGTCTCTGTGAGCTTCGGCTTTGCAGGTCATTGTTACACAGGGGGTTGAATTTCCACGGAGAGCCTCAAAGGAATGAAACAGGCTCAAAGTGAGCGAACATGTTCTGGAACTCGGGCAGGTTGGCTGGGGTTTCGTACCAGCACGCCGCTTCGAAGCGCTTCCACAGGTCGAGGACGACCGGATTGGAGTGGGCGCCGGCGATGGCTTCCTTTGAGATCCATTCGAAAATCTCGACGATGGTTCCGGATTCGGTGCGCATGACGATCGGGGCCCGGCCGGTGACGAGACCCTCGGCACGCAACGGCGGGAGATGGTTGCGAACCAGTTCGAGCAATGCTTCTTCTTTTCCGGGCCGGGGTTTATAGCAGGCAACCGAGATCGATCCCATAAAGGCCTCTCCATGGCGTTTGATTGTCCTTGCTTTTGCAACGATGTAGTGCGGGAAGTGTACGGTGGCTTTTCTTCGAGGCCAAACGGACGGTTCGCTGAGGGTGCTCGATTGACGGTCGCGTTAATCCGAGCTTATGCCAATGGCCGTAGGGTGCTTTGGTTGATAAAGTCCGATGTCACCTCCACCGGGAAGCCGCATCTTCGTGATGGAACCCCAGCGTGTTTCATGGATCTCGGAACAGCTGACGTTCCTCTTCGCAAGCGAGGCCATTTCAGCTTTCAGATCGTCGCATATGAAATAGAGTTCGTGGACACCATTCTCGTCGGATGGGTGCAGTGCGGTTTCTGCCGGAGGCAGGGCGAAGATCAGCCAGCCATGACCCGCATCCACGGATTTAAGGCCGAGGACATCGCGAAAAAATGCGCGGTCCGCATTGGCATCTTTACTGTAGACAATCACGTGAGCGCCGGAAATCATTTTGCTCCTCCGACGAAACGCCCAGGCCTCGCAGGTTGGGTATTCCGAGCAGCTTGAGAGACTCAATCGACCGCAGATTCGCAGTCGTCAACTTGAGCATGGCCAGACCCGCGCGAGAGCGGGCCCTGAGCCTGGAGCAGTGGAGTCTTCTTAGACCGGCATCGCTTCGAATTCCTGCTCTTCATCGAGGCCGTGACGGCGCAGGAGGTTGGGCAGGTTCTGCGAAAAGGCAGAGCGCGGCATCACCATGTCGCATCCTGCTTCGATGGCCTTGGCCTTGAGGTCGCCCTGCAGATGCGAGAGGAAGCCGATGATCGAGGTGCCCTTCTTGAGCTTGGTGCGGAGCTTGGGGATCAGCGTGAGCGGCTTGGCATTCGCATTGTTGAGGTCGAAGACAATCAGCGAGGGACGCTCCTGCTCGGCATCGGTCAGCTTGGCAAGAACTTCCTTGTCCGCCTTGACGAATCCCACCTTGATGCCCAGCTTGCGGGCAGTCTCCTGAATTTTGGCCAGGAAGAAAAGGTCTTCAATGAAGCAGTAGATGCGCGTGGGCGCATCTTCGCGAACGGGAATCACCGGCTCGGGCGGAGCGTACAACTCGTTGGCATATCCGTAGCCGTAACCATTGCCTTGGCCATTGCCGTTGGCATTTATATTGCCGTTGCGAAGTTCAATGGTGGACGGAGGGGAATCGGCGATGTTGCCATTCGCAATGCGGTAGCTGTGATCCATGGGACCGACAAAGACCTGCTGCTTGCGCTGTTTGCCCTTGCGTCGGCCGCCGCCACCCTGTTGCCCATTGCCGTTCCCATTTTTCTGAAAGAAGCGGTTCTGGCTGGAGGGCTTGGCCTTTTGCCCCTGGTTCTGTTGAGTTGACTGGCCTGGCTGATTTTGCTGGGGTGACTGGCCATTCGCCTGGCCAACGGGCTTGTTGCCCTTTCTTCTGCGCCGCCGCCTGCGATGTCCTTGATTCTGTCCCTGTGGTCCTTGCCCGTCAGGCGGTTGAGCCTGTGGCTGAGGCAGGTTCTGCTCTGTTGTCATGCGTGCACTTCCTGGTGCTTTCTACGTTGTAAATGGCAGCGGATTCCGGCGGAGGCGCTGCCCCATTCGCGTCAAACTATGCCGGAAGCGTGAACTTTCATCCTGAAGCCGGAGGTCAGCACAAATATAAAGTGCTTCCGGGGAGATACCAGACCGCAAGACGGACGGATTTTTGGATCGCAATGGAGACAAATGCTTTGAAACCTTCAACCAAAACAACGGAATGTCGTCATTCAACCGCGGTTCAAGCCTGTAACTACATTCCTGCCGGCGTGGGCTACGGTGGGGCGCGTCAGTTGAAATCCTGTTTGACTCTCGAGAATCGCGGCGAGCCCCTCATCCTGAGGTTGGCTACAGCCGCTCGATAGACAAAGATGATGCTACTACGAATAAGGTTGTCTGGCAAGGGCTGCACCGCGTCCAGAGTACCCGATTACCCCAAAAGTGGCAGAGGTATCGAAATGTAAAACCCGCCTGGCGCACCGAATTGGTCACCGAGCAGCCAACTTCTCCCAAAACGGATCCGCCGATGCCCGTAGGTTCGTCGGAGGATTCGCCATGGGTTGAGTGATTGGTAAATCTGGAACTGGGCCCCAGTAACGCGAAAAGCCACCGAGACTGGCGGCTTTTCCTACTCACCTTTAATGGCCGTCACTGGCCTCCCAAGAATGCCCGCGCTGCCCTTGAGGGAGTTCGGGACTAATTCCGCTCCGGCCCGGGCTGAACCTCGTGGGGTTCTTGCTCTCGACGGCCGGAACTGATTCGCATGGCTCCTCTATTTTGTGGAGAGCCTGTGCGTCGCTGGCTGCCTATCTATAAGCAATTGTTATGCCGTTCGGGTTTTCTTTTTAAATGTGGCATTTACGCGACAGGACCAATGGGAGAAATTCAAAATCTGGAAGGCCGAGCTTCTGATAGCTTCGTAAAACCATACTACTTTGAGGTGAAGGGTACTCCGAGGCCACGCCGGTCAGCGTTGGCAGTGGGGGCAGTAGTGGGTACCCCGCCCGGCAAGGAGGATACGGCGGATAGGGGTCCCGCAGGCCAGGCAGGGCAGGCCGGTTCGCAGGTAGACGCGGTGCTCGAGTTGGAAGAAGCCGGCGACCCCGTCTGCGTCGACATAGTCAGAGACCGAGGAGCCGCCGAGTTCGATGGCTTTCCGAAGGATGGACTGCAGCGCGGCGCGAAGGCGGTCAAGCCGGTCGCGGGTGAGGCGTCCGGCCATGCGGGTGGGGCGGATTCCGGCGTGGAAGAGACTCTCGTCGGCGTAGATGTTGCCGACGCCGTGGAGCAGCTTCTGGTTGAGCAAGGCGGCCTTGATGGGGAGCCTGCGGTTGCGAAAGAGGGCGCGGAAGTCGGCGGTGGAGATGGTAAGGGGTTCGTGGCCGGGTCCGCAGAATGGCTGGGCGTCCGAGATCGGGTG
Source organism: Acidobacteriota bacterium (assembly GCA_013289875.1). Classification (GTDB taxonomy): domain Bacteria; phylum Acidobacteriota; class Terriglobia; order Terriglobales; family Acidobacteriaceae; genus Silvibacterium. The sequence goes on from JABCZC010000005.1 coordinate 100,325, forward strand.
CAGGGCGAGGCGGCCGAAGCGGCGCGGGTCGACGAAACGGAGCTCGCGTCCGGAGGTGAGCGAAAGGACGGCGTGCGTGTGCGGCGGAAGAGGGATATCGGCCGCGGAGACGAGGAGTCGTCCGGTCATCCCGAGGTGGACGATCCACTGAGTAGAAGCGGGGTGAGCGCTGCTTTCACCAAGGTCGAATACGATGTGCTTGCCGACGCGGTGAACGCGCTCAATGCGTTGACCGGTAAGGGCTTCGGCCATCTCGGTTGGCGGATTCTTGAAAGGTTCCTTGTAGCGGCTAAGCCATACGGACCGGATGCGGTCCCCGCGGGTGCGTTCGTTCACACCGCTCGCGACGGTTTCGACTTCAGGGAGTTCGGGCATGCAGCCTTATTTTCGCAGAGGCCTCGCGAGTGCGTTCAGCCGCATCTTATTTCGCATGATCCGCAAGCTCAAATCAGGTGAATATCGGCTGTACTCCCGCAAGAAGGACGAGGCGACAGGCAAGCGGCGCAATCTGGGCACATTCTCGAACCTGGAGAAGGCGAAGCAGCACGAGCGTGAAGTGCAGTACTTCAAGAAGCACTGACGGGGAAACGGTCAGCGCTCGGCACGGAATGGGGACCCCATCCCTCCCCTCCCTATTTCTTGTTATCCATTCATTTGCATGTCGATGGACCTGATTTTCTCCTGATTTTTCTATGGCACGCCTGAACGAAAATCGGTTCTAACAAGAGTGGTCCCGCAGAGCTTATCCCAGGACCCACGTCCTCCTTTATAATCCTCGTGCAGCTATGGAAAACCCCAATCCCACCCTGGATGGACGCACGGTGCTTGAGATTCAAGACATCATGGCTATCCTTCCGCATCGCTATCCCTTCCTGCTCATCGACCGCCTCATGGAGATCGAGCGCAAAAAGCGCATCGTGGCGATCAAGAACGTAACGATCAACGAGCCGTACTTTGCCGGCCATTTCCCGAATTTCCCCATCATGCCGGGGGTTCTGATCGTGGAATCGATCGCCCAGGCCGGGGGTGCGCTGCTGCTCACCGAAATCCCCGACCGGGACAGCAAGCTGATGGTCTTTACCGGCATCGAGCGGGCAAAGTTCCGCCGCCCCGTGGTTCCCGGCGACCAGCTGCGCATCGAGATCGACGTCCTCAACTGGAAACCCCGCGCCGTGCGCATGCAGGGCCGATGCACGGTCGAAGGCAAGCTGGCCTGCGAAGCCATCGTGATGTGCCAGCTCGTGCCAAGGCAGAAGGAAGCCCCACCCGAGGCAGCCCCGACTGCGGCCTCAGTGGATGAGCCAGCGCTGGAGCCGGTGACTCGCGAGTGAGGATCCACCCGACAGCGATCGTTGCGTCGACGGCCATAGTTCCCGAATCCTGCACGATAGGCCCTTACTCCACGGTCGGCCCCAATGTCGTCCTGGGAGAAGACTGCGAGCTGGTCTCGCATGTCGTGCTGGACGGACATCTCACCGTTGGAGCCCGCAACCGGTTCTTCCCGTTCGCGTGCGTGGGGGTTGCGCCCCAGGACCTGAAGTACAGGGGCGAACCGACCGGTGCAACGCTGGGCGATGACAATACCGTCCGCGAATCTGTCACCATCTCGCGCGGCACTGCGGGTGGAGGAGGCACGACCCGGGTCGGCAGCCACTGCCTGATCATGGCGTACACGCACATCGGGCATGACAGCGTGATTGGCGATCACTGCATCCTGGCCAATGCCGCCACGCTGGCCGGTCACGTAATCGTCGAGGATTATGCCAGTGTCGGCGCGCTCAACCAGGTGCATCAGTTCTGCCGCATCGGCAAGTATGCCTACACCGGCGGCGGAACGACAGTGACCCAGGACGTGCTGCCTTATTCACTGACTTCGGCGAAGCGGGAGGCGCATGCCTACGGCTTGAACAAGATCGGTCTGGAGCGCCGGGGCTTCGATCAGAAGCGGCTGCGGGCTATTCAGCATGCTTACCGCCTGCTGCTGGCTGCGAAGATGAACACGACCCAGGCGATCGAGAAGCTGAAAGATGAAGGCATCGAGACGGACGACGTCGCGTACCTGGTCCAGTTCATCGAAAGCTCCGAGCGCGGAGTGCTGAAGTAACCGGGGACGATGAAGCTCGGGGGCAAGATGAAACTGGGACTCATTGCCGGCAATGGACGCTTCCCTTTTCTGTTGCTTGACGCTGCGCGCGCCCACGGGGCTGAGGTCGTGGTCGCGGCCATCAAGGAAGAAACCGATCCGGAGATGAATGCTCGCGCTGATGCGGACTCGGGTGTCCGCGTCCATTGGCTCTCGCTGGGAGAACTTTCACGGCTGATCGAGACCTTTCAGCAGGAGGGAGTCACCCACGCGGTGATGGCCGGCCAGGTGAAACACAAGCAGATCTTCTCCAGCATTCGTCCCGACTGGCGGTTGGCGAAGCTGCTGCTTTCGCTGCGCACGCGCAATACCGATATGCTGCTGGGAGCTGTGGCCAAGGTGCTGGGCGATGAGGGCATCGAGCTGATTTCTTCCACGTCTTATCTTGAACCGCTGCTCGCCAGGCCGGGGGTTCTTACAGAACGCGCGCCGAATGTGAAGGAGGAACTCGATATCGCCTACGGACGCGATGTGGGTCAAGCGATAGCCGGCTACGATATCGGGCAGACGGTGATCGTCGCGAGCCAGGCATGCGTGGCGATCGAAGCCATGGAGGGCACCGATGCCGCAATCGAACGCGCTGGCGCTCTGATGGAGACGCTGGGCGATGATGCCTCCACGCTGGCACGCAGCCTGACGGTTGTGAAGGTGGCCAAGCCGAAACAGGACATGCGGTTCGATGTTCCCGTGATCGGCGTGAAGACTATCGAGGTCATGCAGCAGGCGCATGCGACCTGCATGGCGCTGGAAGCGCATAAGACACTGATTTTTGATCTGGACAAAGTCCTCGCCCGGGCCAACGAGGACGGAATTGCGATTGTGGCTCTTGAGAATTGATAATGGGAACGGACCCGGAATACACACTAGGAGATCGCTTATGTCGAAGTATGTCCTTGCCTTTGCCGCCGTCGTGGTCGTCGTCCTCGGGGCTCTCGCTATACGCAGCTTCGCCGCGGATAATGTCGTCCCGCAGGCCGGCCAGGTCGCGCCCACCTTCACCCTGCCTAACCAGGAAGGCACGCCGGTGAGCCTCGACACCTACAAAGGCAAATGGGTCGTCCTCTATTTCTACCCCAAGGACATGACCAGCGGCTGCACCAAGGAAGCGCACGAGTTCCAGAACGATCTGGAGAAATTTAAGGCGGCAAACGCTGTCATCCTCGGCGTGAGCGTCGATTCAGTCGACAGCCACAAGCAGTTCTGCACGAAAGACAGCCTCACCTTCTCGCTGCTCAGCGATGCGGATAAGAAGGTTGTCGTCGACTACGGATCGCTCGGCGATTACATGGGCATCAAAATCGCCAAGCGCAACACCTTCCTGATCGACCCCAGCGGAAAGATCGCCAAAGTCTGGACCGGCGTCGATCCGGCGCAGGCCAGCACCGAAGTGCTCACGGCCCTCGCCGACCTCAAGAAGAACTGATCGATTCGCCCTCTTCCAGACGCAAAAAAGCCCGGCTTGATGCCGGGCTCTTTTGCTTGCCTCATTATTGCGGGGTGATTACTTCTTCTTGGCTGCCTTCTTCGCCGCCTTCTTGGCCGGAGCTTTTTTCGCTGCCTTCTTTGCGGGAGCCTTTTTCGCCGCCGCCTTCTTTGCCGCTTTCTTTACTGCCAAAGGTATACCTCGTTTGGATGATTTCTTACTACTGGCGCCTTTCTTGCCGGCTGCGGATTTCTTCGCAGCCTTGCTGCCGCCAGCGCCCTTGCTGCTCTTCTTCGCGGCAGATTTCTTTGCGGCCTTCTTAGCCGGAGCCTTTTTTGCGGGAGCCTTCTTCGCTGCCTTCTTTGCCGGAGCTTTCTTGACTGCTTTCTTCGCAGGAGCCTTTTTGGCCGCCGCTTTCTTGCCCGGCGCTTTCTTCTTCGCCGGAGGTCCAGGGGGTGGTGGGGCAGAGACGGCAACAACTACGACCGCCTCTTCTCCCCTGTGCTCCTCGTCCTCCTCCTCGACGTCGTCATCGTCGGAGGAAAGGGAAATCGAGACCTCTTCCTCTTCCTCTTCTTCATCACCAAAACCGTCTTCGAGTTCTTCTGGGAATTCTTCCGTTTCAGGTTCGAAATCACTGTCGCTGTGTGCGTATAGTTTGCGATCTTCCTGCATCGAAGTGCCCTCCGGCTTGGGTTCCAGGCTTGCCTTATTTCGGAAATGTGTTGCGTGGATTCGCGAGGCCCACGCCGCGAATTATAGCAACAGCATGCAACTCCGTGCGAAGGAACGCAAGTGCTTCTTTTGCATTGACCCATTTTCCTGGCACTTTCGTTCCGTGAATCTGCAATGCAGCCCTGTCGATGAGGCATTCGCCATTCATCTGTGCTGCCGGCGCGCAGACGAGTCGCTCTGAATTCCATATCGGCTCCGTTTCGATCCGCTTGACCTGAGGCATCCGCATGGTTACGTGTCTCACTGCTACTTGAGTGCTGAGGACGATTGCTTTCCCGAGTGCGGTTTCGCAGCGCCTTCGCTCGTTGATGTCTTCGCTGAGGTTTTTGCCGGCGCATGATGCGGTGGCGAGGTCCGGGATGGCGCAGGTGCGGAGCTCTTTCCGTGACTCTTGCGCGATGCGGCGGGGATACGCGCCGGTTCGCCAACATACAAGCCGTGGCCGGGGGGAATCGCCGTGGTCTTCAGGTGATTCCAGCGCTTCAATTGGTCAACGGTCACGCCAAACCGGTCGGCGACTGTCACCAGGGTGTCTCCCTTGCGCGCGTGGTACATCGCCGTACGCGAGGGCGTCGAGGCGGGAGCCACGGGAATCACCAGGGTTTCGACGCCGCTCAAGTCCGTGGTTGAGCTCAGCTGATTCACGAAGGCAACCTCCGACGCCGAAACATGGAAGCTGTGGGCCACGTCGTCGATCGATTCACCCGCGGCCAGCTTGTGGAAGCGCCAGTAACGCCGCTTGTCCTCGGGAATTTCCGCGATGCGCTTCTCGTACAACTCTTTCATGCCGGCCGGCACGTGGAGATCGTAGGTCTCATCGGGTGGCGTCGCTCCGCGCAGCAGACTCGGGTTGATTGCGACGATCTCTTGCACCGGGGCATCCGTCACATCCGCGACCAGGCGGAGGTCGACGCTGTAGTTGGTCCGCACCGTGTCGACCAGCAGTGGCGGGTCCGGGGTGAGGCCTTCGAGACCGTACTGCTTTGGATTCTTGGCCATGATGGTCACGGCCAGAATGACCGGCACATAGTTTTTGGTTTCCGTCGGCAGGTTGTTGCGCCGGTAAAGCTCCCAGAAATCCGCATAGCCGGTGCGCTGCACGGCGCGCTGGACATTGCCTGCGCCCCAATCGTAGGCGGCCATGGCCAGATACCAGTCGCCAAGCTGGTCGTAGGCCTTTTTCATCTCGCGCGCGTAGGCGTGGGTGGCCTTTTCCGGATCGAGCCGTTCGTCATACCAGCCGGTGCGAGCCAGGCCATAGACGCCATACGGCATGAACTGCCACATGCCGCCTGCACCCGATTTCGGATTGATGGCCTGCGGTCGGAATCCCGACTCGGCGACGGCCTGGTAGATCAGATCCTGGGGAACGCCTTCTTCCTTGAGCACGCGCTGGATCATGTCCTTGTACCGTCCGGCGCGATTCAGCGAGGCGACAATCGTTCCGTGGCCGGTGCGGCTGTTTGAGAAGAAGTTGATGAAGCTCGCGACATAGTCATTCATCACCAGCGGAAGGTCGGACTGGGTGGTCTTGAGGGAGGCCTCGGCTTCCGCCCGGATGGTTGGATCGACGGTGAAGGTCGCGCTGTTAGCCACGTCCACCGGGGTTGGCTCGGCAGGAGCGGCCAGCCCGGTGCCCTGCTTCAGTGCGTCTATCTCCAGCGTGTTCACCGCGTCCACGATGCGGTCGAACTCATCGCTCAACTCCGGATCGCTCTTGAGATCCACGCCGGGCGCCAACATGAGATCGACGGCATAGTCGAAGTTCGACTTCGCCGCCAGCAGGTTTCCGTTGCGATAATTGGCCAACCCGTTCTGGTAGGCGTTCTCGACGTTCTGAATCAGCTGCTGATTGCGCTGACGCTGGGCGGGCGAAATCTGTGCGGCCGCAGGTGGGACAGCTTGCTGGGCCAGTGCGGAGTTCGAAAGTTTTGGTGCGATGGCGCCATCTGCAAACAGCAGAGCGGTGGCGGCGACGAGAACGGCAACAAATCGTTGAACGGCCATCGATAGGTAAGCGTCGGAGGGCGAACCGACACGAAGGAATCACCGCACGTCCACTTCGCCACTTTATCGCGAGCGAGGATTGGCGGCAGCCCCGAACGCGTCTCGAGCGGCCTCGTACTGCCTTATTGTATGACCCCGGACGGCTGGATTCACGATGGTAAGCTTAGATGTTGGGGAAGTTTCTTCCACTCGCATCATCGTAAGTAACCCATCCCTCACCGCATTCTTTTCATGGACATCAAGCACATCCGCAATTTCGCGATTATCGCGCACATCGACCACGGCAAATCCACCCTCTCCGACCGACTGCTGGAACTCACCGGCTCGCTCACCGCGCGCGAGATGCAGGCTCAGGTGCTGGACGCCATGGATCTCGAACGCGAACGCGGCATTACCATCAAGGCGCACTCGGTGCGCATGGTTTATCCGGCGAAGGACGGCGAGACCTACCAGCTGAACCTGATCGACACGCCCGGACACGTCGACTTCTCGTACGAAGTCTCGCGCTCGCTCGCATCCTGCGAAGGTGCGCTGCTGGTCGTCGATGCCTCGCAGGGCGTCGAGGCACAGACGCTGGCCAATGCATATCTGGCCATCAACAATGGCCTCGAGGTCATTCCGGTCATCAACAAAATCGATCTGCCCAGCGCCGACGTTGCGCGCACGCAGGAGATGATCGAGCAGACCGTGGGCATCGATGCCACCGACGCCATACCGGTCAGCGCGAAGACGGGCCAGGGGGTGCCGGATATCCTTGAGGCCATCGTGAACCGCCTGCCGCCGCCGGCGGGAGATGCCGAAGCGCCCCTGCAAGCTCTGATCTTCGACTCCTGGTTCGACTCCTACCGTGGTGTCATCGTCCTTGCCCGCATCGTCCACGGCCGCCTGCGCAAGGGCATGAAGATCCGGCTTATGGCGAACGGCAAGACCTTCGACGTCGAATCGATGGGCGTTCTGACGCCCAAGCCTGTCGAGATCGAAGAACTCACCGCGGGCGAAGTCGGCTTTCTGGTGGCGAATATCAAGAATGTCGCCGATACAAAGATTGGGGACACCATCACCGAGGAGACGCGCCCGGCGTCTGCCCAGCTTCCCGGCTTTCAGGACATCAAGTCGATGGTCTTCGCGGGCCTCTATACCGTCGACTCGCACGAGCACACTCTGCTGCGCGATGCGCTCGAGAAGCTGCGCCTCAACGACTCGTCCTTCTTCTTCGAGCCGGAGAGTTCGGCGGCGCTCGGCTTCGGCTTCCGCTGCGGCTTCCTCGGCCTGCTGCACATGGAGATCATCCAGGAGCGGCTGGAGCGGGAATACGAGCTGGACCTGATCACCACCGCGCCGGGCGTGCGCTACAGGATCACGTTGACCGACGGATCCGTCGTCGAGGTCGAGAATCCTTCACGCTGGCCCGATCCGAGCGAGATCGACTCGGTGGAAGAGCCGATCATTACGGCGATGATCCTGACGAATGAGGAATATGTTGGCGGCATCCTCAAGCTGGTCGAGGAAAAGCGCGGGCGGCAAAAGAACTTCGAGTATGTCACTCCCACCCGGGTGATGCTGACCTACGAACTGCCCCTGAACGAGATCGTGCTGGACTTCTACGACCGGCTCAAGTCGGTCTCGCGGGGGTACGCCTCGCTCGACTATCACCTGTCGGGAACGTGGGAGTCACCAATGGTCAAGCTCGACATCCTCGTTTCCGGGGAACCCGTAGACGCGCTCTCGATCATCGTCCATCGCGACTTCGCCTACGACCGCGGGCGCGCGCTGGTCTCGAAGATGCGGGAGCTGATTCCGCGGCAGATGTTCGAGGTGGCAATCCAGGCGGCGATCGGCTCAAAGATCGTCGCCCGCGAAACCGTCACGGCGATCCGCAAGAACGTGATCGCCAAGTGCTACGGCGGAGACATCTCACGCAAGCGCAAGCTGCTCGAGAAGCAGAAAGAGGGCAAGAAGCGGATGAAGCGAATCGGCAAGGTGGACATTCCGCAAGAGGCGTTTCTCGCGGTTCTCAAGATCGGCGAGGACAGTTCGCGCTGAGATTCCCCCGGCTGCACTTCAAAGAGCCGCATGATCTCCTTGTCGTTGTGCTCGAGCCGGGCGGAGTATCGGACGTAGTTCGGCCTAAACAGCACAGAGCTCTACGGCCTGGCGCAGGGCGACGACCGGGTCGATGGTAGCCAGAAACTCGTGGGCCACGTAGCCCTGGTAGCCGGCGTCGGCTATGCCCTTCATCACGGCGTCGTACTGGATCTCCTGGTTATGATCGAGCTGGTGGCGGCCGGGAACTCCGCCAGTGTGAAAGTGCCCGAGGACTCCGATATTGGCGGTGATCGTCGCGATGAGATCCCCCTCCATGATCTGCATGTGGTAGATATCGTAGAGCAGCTTGACGTGCGGCGAGTTGACTTCGCTCATCACGGCCGCGCCCCAGGCGGTGTGATCGGCCATGTAGTCTTTGTGGTTCACCTTGCTGTTGAGCAGCTCCAGGCAGATGGTGACGTTGTTGTCCTCGGCGATCTTTTTTACCCGATTGAGGCCAAGCACGGTATTGCGCGCGCCCTCGTCGTCCGACATGCCCTTGCGGTTTCCGGAGAAAGTGATGACGTTGGGAACGCCGGCCTTCGCCGCCAGCGGAATGTTCTTGCGAAAAGCCGCCTCGATGGCGGCGTGATTCTCAACGCGATTCATCGACTCGGCGATGGTGCCGCCTCCGGCATAGCCCATGGTGCAGATCAGGCCGTGTTTGCGGGGAATCTCCCACTCATCGACTTCGAGAAGATCTATGCCTTTCAGGCCGATTTCCGCCCCTACCGAACAGAGTTGTTCGACGGTCATATCCTTGTAGCACCAGCGGCAGGCAGATTGCTTGATTCGGCTGTTCGACACGGCGGCCGGGACTTGAAAGAGCGACGTATCTGCCTTGGCTGAAGAAGCTCCAAGGGCGAGTGAGGCCGCCAGGCTCGATTTCAGTCCGTCCTCAAAGAATCTTCGCCGGGAAAAACGCATCGCTGTCATCCTTTCTCTTTACTCTGCCGGAGCCGGGTTCGGTGCAGTGAAGGGCGAGCAGCACGGCTTTTCCACCGGCGCAAACTCCATCAACTCCAAACGCGTTTCGTCGGGATCGAAAAGATTGTACTGCCACTTACCGTCTTTCCCGAGCTGCGGGCCGGTGTGCTGGTTATCCAGGCGGCCTTCGGAGTCGAGCGTGGTCACGGCTTGCTCCATGTTCACCACGCCGATCGAGAGATGATTGAGCACACCGAGCTGCTTCTGGAGGACCTGGGCGGATGCTCCGGCAGGAAGTGGGCTGAGCATGTACTCCAGCCAGTCGTGGCCATCAGGCACCTGCTGCGAAACCCAGTCGATGCGGTCGGGCTTCATGCCGCCGAACCAATACGGTTTGAATCCCAGGATATCAAGGTAGAACTTGTTCGCGGCGTCGCGGCTGTGAATGCTCATGCCCACATGAATGATGTGGTGGCCGATGGGGTTCGCGCCCGTCATCGCGAGGGGAGTCGCCGGCGGCTGCACGAATCCCACGACGTTGCCCTCGGGGTCCTTCACATGAAACCAGAGGCTGCCGTCGGAGCCGTGTTCGACGCTCGTGGGAACCTCGACTTGGTGCGCGGCAAGATATTTGCGCAGCGCCTCAGCGTCTGCGGTGATGTAGGCCAGATGGTCGAGACGGTCGGGTCCGGTTCCAGCAGGCATAGGCAGAACCTCTACGAACTGCGTCGGATTCACGTAGTAGCGGACCCCGGCCGGGTTCTCGGGGTCGGGGCCCTTGAGAAGGCCAATGTCGTGGATGTAATACTTCTCCGCCGCCTCGGGATGGCTGGTGTACACGGCAATGTGGGAGATTCCAGTGATGGGCGGCCGCGACTGTGCGGCGGCAACAAAAGGAAGCGAGAGGGAAAGCATCAAACCGAGAAGACGGTTCATTCAGAGACCTCGGGTGGGTCTTACCAAGATAACCGATTCAGCAGC